>JAICRD010000209.1 GCA_025937535.1 Chloroflexota bacterium
ATGGGTTCCTGTACGCGTTCGTCGGCGACGGCGGCGGCGGCGGCGACCCGGATGAGAACGCCCAGAACCCGGAGAGCCTGCTCGGCAAGGCACTGCGCATCGCCCCGGACCTCGAGGGCGGCTACGGCATCCCGCCCGGCAACCCGTACGCGGGCGTCGCCGGTCGCGACGAGATCTGGGCCATCGGGCTTCGCAACCCGTGGCGCGCCAGCTTCGATCGCGAGACGGATGCGCTCTGGATCGCCGATGTCGGCCAGGGCTCGTGGGAGGAGATCAACCGCGACCCGTCCAATGCGGCCGGCCGCAACTACGGCTGGGATTGTCGCGAGGGAGCGCATGCGTTCGAGACGACCGGCTGCTCGGGACTGACCTTCACCGATCCGATCGCCGAGTACGGCCACGGGTCCGGCGACTGCTCGGTCACGGGCGGCCACGTGTACCGCGGCGGCCTGTTCCCCAGCCTCTCGGGCAATTATGTGCTCGGCGACTTCTGCTCCGGGCGCCTCTGGACCCTCGACGCCTCGGCGTTGGCTCCCTCGCTCGTGCCGCAGCTCGATACGCCGTACCAGATCACGTCGTTCGGCGAGTCGGAGTCCGGCGAGCTCTACATGACCGACTTCGGCGGTGGGCGCCTCTTCCAGCTGGTGACCAACCCGTTCAGCGACATCGGCGCGTCGCCCTTCGTCGAGTCGATCGTGTGGATCTATGCGGAAGGGATCACCATCGGCTGCGGTGGCGGCCGCTACTGCCCGCTCGACTTCGTCACGCGCGAGCAGATGGCCAGCTTCCTGGCGCGTGCGCTGCGCCTGGACGTGACCTCGACCGACTTCTTCACCGATGACGAGGCGTCGCCACACGAGGCCGATATCAACCGCCTGGCGGCCGCGGGCATCACCCTGGGCTGCGGGGCCGATCGCTATTGCCCGACCGACTTCGTCACGCGCGAGCAGATGGCCAGCTTCCTGGCGCGCGCGCTGCGGCTGGACGTGACCTCGACCGACTTCTTCACCGATGACGAGGCGTCGCCGCACGAGGCCGATATCAACCGCCTGGCGGCCGCGGGCATCACCCTGGGCTGCGGTGGCGGCCACTACTGCCCCGCCGACTTCGTCAGCCGCGAGCAGATGGCCGCCTTCCTCGAGCGCGCCCTGCGCTGAGGTCAGCCCTCCGTCAGCCGCGACTCCACCGGCAGGATCTCCCACCAGATCTGGCCCGGCGGCAGGACGAGCTCCTCGCCGGTGTCGGCCAGCGTCCATCGGGTGCCATCCTCGGCGCTCGGCCGCTCCCAGCGGATGTCGTAGGCACGCCCGCCGGTGTACAGCGTGCCCTCGCCGCTGCCAACCAGGTGCTGGAGCCGTCGCGCATTACCGCCGGGATCGGGATCACCGAAGACAACCTCCTGGGTCACGCGCTGCACGATGATGGAGACGGGGGCGAGCGGGTCGCCGGTCGCCTCATCCTCGATGTACACGCCTGAGTCGCTACGCAGGTATGCCCCAAGGTCCTCGTCCCAGGTGAAGCCGAAACGCCAGAAGCTGTTGGTGCGGATGTCGACCTGGGTGACCTCGCGCCCACCATCCGGAAGCTCGCCGTCCTCGTTGAATTGCCACGGCGGTCGCAGCTCGTCGACCCGATCGGCGAGAGCCTTGAGCCGTGCATTCGAGGCCAGTGCATCCCTCATCGTCTCGAGGTCGACGTACAGGTTGTGGGGGGCGGCACGCGGCCCATAGCGCTGGTACCACGGCCAACCGCCCTCGATCCCGTTCGGATACGGCATGCCCGCGTTGATGAAACGCTGCACCGCCCCGGGGCTGGCCCCGAAGCCGACCGTCAGGACATGCAGGTCCTGCCACAGGTCGATGTTGTAGTAGCGCGCGCTGCGCACCGGTCCGGTCATGCCATCGGTCGCGTCGCAGTAGTAGATGCCGGTGAAGCGCGTCGTGTCGCCCTCGACCGTCGTCTCGACGATGATGTCGGCATTGTTCAGGTTGCGCCCCGGGCGCGCGTCGGGGTGGTTCTCGATCTGCACCGCCAGCGCCGGCTGGATGGGCTCGTAGCCCTCGGCGATCGGCATGCCGTCGAGCGGGCAGCGTTCGGCGACGGGCGTCGGTTCCGGGGTCGGCGTGGGCGTCGGCCGCTCGGTCGGGCTCGCCGTGGGTGATGCCGAGGCGGTTGGCGATGGTGTCGCGGTCGGAGCGGATGGAGGCGGGGTGGCTGTGGCGATGGCGATGACACCGCCAACCACGATCGCGAGGGCGCCGGCCCCCGCGATCACCTGGCCGCGGCGGGAGCGGATGAATCTGGTGAGGGGTGATGTGCTCGGGGTCGGTGGCATGCGCGGAATACTAGTTGGCGGAGGTGCGGTGGCCATGGGCCAATTGGCCTAGGAGCCGCAACGATCCTGCTTCCTTTGGCGTCCTTCCTCCCTGGCGACATCGCCGGTTATACTGCGCTGCCGCCCCCCAAGCCCGAGATTTCCGGAGTTCGTCATCTATTCCACACGTGAGCGCCCCGCCGATCCGCGCTCGGCGGCAGCGGCGGCGCTGTCATTCCTGTTCCCCGGCGGCGGCCAGGCCTACAACGGCCAATGGGCCCTCGCCTCGTTGCTCGCGCTGCCGGTTCTGCTCATCGTGGTGCTCGGTGTCCTCGTCATCAGCGTCGGTGGCTCGGGGGTGCTCGGCAAGTTCCTGGATGCGCGGGTGCTGGTCGCGCTCATCGTGCTGGACCTCGCGCTGCTCGGCTGGCGCCTGGTCGCGATCCTCCAGGCCTACGCGGCGCGCTCGCGCCGCTCGATCAGCGGCTGGCCGATGTGGGTCACGGGGGTGCTCGTGCTGGCCACGATCGCCATGCACGCGCTACCCGCCTACTATGCGGTCAAGGCCATCGACACCCTGGGCACCGTTGCGCTCGAGGGCGGCGGAGCGCTCTTCGACGACCGCGAGGGTGGCGGCGACATCGACGTTACGCGACCGACCTTCGAGCCCGACGTCGACAAGGGTGAGCGCGTCACCGTGCTGCTGGTCGGAATCGACTACGCCCCGGGCAGGGTGACGCATCTGACCGACACCATGCTGGTTGCCACCTTCGACGTCGAGTCCGGTCAGGGCGCGATGATCTCGGTCCCGCGCGACCTGTATGGGGTTCCCATCGGCGACGGCCGAACTTGGGATGCCAAGCTCAATTCGCTGATGGTGCGCGCCAGCGACGACCCGCAGAACTTCCCGCTCGGCGGGCCGGGGACCCTGAAGGCGGCCATCGGCGAGCTGCTCGGGACCCGCATCCACTACTTCGCGGCCATCGATCTTGCCGGCCTCCGCCAGGTCATCGACACGGTCGGTGGGGTGGACATCACCGTCGAGCGTGCGGTTGCCGACCCATCCTTCGATGACCCCTTCGGCGTGGTTCAGGGCGGCTTCTACATCGATGCCGGCACGCATCACCTCGACGGTGCCACGGCCCTTGCCTACGTTCGCTCCCGGATGGGCGCTGGCGACAGCGACTTCACCCGTGCCGCCCGCCAGCAGCAGGTCCTGACCGCGATCGCCGACAAGCTCAATGCCGGGAACATCCTGGTCACCCTGCCGGGGCTGCTCGACGCCATTCGCGACAAC
>JAICRD010000186.1 GCA_025937535.1 Chloroflexota bacterium
CAGCCCTTGCACGTCCTCGAGCAGCCGCCTGCTCGTCGACGCGTAGTACACCCGAACCGAGCCAGCTTTGCCGATCGCAACGGCCCCATCCGTCGCCCACAGGTGCCGCAGGAACAGACGGATCTGCGAATCGTTCGCCGCGAACAGCGTGGCTGGCAGGAACTTCTCGTACGATCGCTTGCCGTACAGCCCCAAGGAGTCGAGCCAGGCGGCGATCGGATTGCGCCGTCCGCGCGCCAGCTGCATCGGCGCCGGCAGGTACGAGTGCCACCAATTGCCCTGCTTGACCCTGCGCGCCTTCACGCCGAAGTGCGAGGCCGCCGCCTCAACGGCATCGAGGTTGGCCGGATCGGCACTGGTGTAGTGGAGTGGCTGCCTGGGCGCCATACAGCCATCGCCGATCATGTGCGCAAGCAGAACGAGCTCGCTCTCATCCCATTCGGTCGCCTCGGATGGATCCGATACCCGCCTCGGGACGGCAAGCCGAGTCCCGATCTCGAGCTCATCGAGGCGTCGCCAGCCATTGAACGTCAGGAAGGGGTGGTTCGCGCTCGCCTTGACGCGTCGGCCGGAGCGTAGCTGCAGCTCGAAGACGGGCTTCGTCCCGCTCGGAAAGACGTGCGTCATCGTGCGACGCACGAGGCGCATGCGGTCGTCAACGGACCAGACCGCGATGTTGCGTTCCCCGCTGGCGAGCAGCTCACCCATGGTTACCTGAGCGCCGGTGTCCGCGCGAAGGACCCGGGTATCGGCGGTCAGGCAGCCCGACTCGCGAAGATCCGACAGCCGCGGCTCGGCGCTGCCGCGCTGCTCGACGCCGCGCGAGAGCTGAGAGAGGGCCACGACCGGCACCTTGAGCTCGCGCGCCAGCTGCTTGAGGCCACGGCTGATCTCGCTGACCTCCTGGACGCGATTCGCGTCCTTGTTCGGTGTCGACGCCTGCATCAGCTGGAGGTAGTCGACGATGACGAGGTCGAGCCCATGCTGCTCGGCCTCGAGGCGTCGCGCCTTGGTCCGCAGCTCCATGACCGAGAGTGCCGGCGAGTCGTCGATCCACATCGGCGCCGTGGCCATGTCGTTCATGACCGATGCGATCTTGCTCCAGTCGGTTTCGTCGACGAAGCCGGTCTGGAGCGGTCGCGGATTGATGCCCGTCTCCGCCGACAAAAGGCGGAGCGCCAGCTGCTCCTTGCTCATCTCGAGGCTGAAGACCGCGACCTTCCTTGCCTCTCGCACCGCGGCGTGCTGGGCGACGTTGAGCGCAAGCGACGTCTTTCCGACCGATGGACGGGCCGCCAGGATCACGAGGTCCGATGGCTGGAAGCCGCCGAGCAGAGCATCCAGCTGGGAGAGGCCGGTGGGCACGCCGAGGATCTGGCCGCGGTGCTCGTGCAGGTACTCGAGCCGGTCATATGCCTGGCCCAGGAGGATGGACAGCGACTCGAAGCCGCCATCGGTGCGACGCTGGCTGATCTCGAACAGGATGGATTCGGCCCGGTCGATGGCGACCTCGGCGTCGTTGGCCTCCTCGTAGCCGACGGCGGCGATCCGGCCCGCCGCGCCGATGAGGTTGCGCAGCACCGCCTTGCGCTCGACGATCCGGCCGTAGTGCTCGGCGTGCACCGCGGTCGGCACGGAATTCATGAGCGAGGTCAGGTACGCCGGGCCGCCGATGGCATCGAGCTTGTCGCGCCGCCGCAGCTCGTCACCGAGGGTGACGAGGTCGATCGGCTCCCGCTGGCCATGCAGCGCGAGCATCGCCTCGTACACATCGGCGTGCTGCTGGCGGTAGAAGTCGGCCGGCTTGAGGAAGTCGCCGACGCGCAGGATGGCATCGGCGTCGATGAGGATCGAGCCGAGGACGCTCTGCTCTGCCTCGACCGCCTGCGGAGCGAGCTTGTCGATACTCATCGGCGGATCATGGGCACGGCGAGGCAGTCTCCTGGTCGGGGGCGAGCGGAGCGCCCGGCCGGTCCGGGTTGATGAGGACCGTCGTACACCGGGCGCACACCCATGGTCGCCGAGGTCGTCGGCAGCCTCAACACCCTTATCAACCGATTCTTTCCACAGATCGGGCCGGCGGCTGTGGACATCCCCACCCTACTGGCTGCGGCTTACCAGGCGATTACCGCCGGCTTACGCGACAGCTCGCCTGTCGCAGGACTAGCGGGAGGCGAATGGACCGATGTCGCCGCGCGGCTCGACCCGATGGCCGGACTGGTTCCAGGAGTCCCACTGCTCGACCACGAGCCCGTCGTCGTCGAAGACGAGGATCGAATTCCCGGCCAGCGTGGTTGGGGTGCCTCCCTCGATCAGGGAAGCCCACCAGGAGATCGCCGCGCGACGGGCGTCGACGATCGGCTCGGCCATCCAGATGCGCGGGTCGTCCTCCTCGGAGAGCACGCGCGCGACGTACGCGCGGACTCCATCGCGGCCGCGATATGGCTCGCGGAACGGCTCGGTCGAGAGGACCGCATCCTCCGCATACAACTCGAGGATCGGCTCCGGGTCGAGTGCCTCCCAGCCGCTCTTCCAGGCAGCGGCCCATCGGCGCGCGGCGTCAACGGTGTCCATCAGGCTCGATGCAGCGACTCAGGTGGACGCGAGTGACCTGTCACGCTCAGTTCCGGCGATGAATCGAGTGTCCACACGCACGAGCGGCACCCGGACGCGCCGCTCGTGCTCGCCAGGTCTCGACACACCGCGGAAACTGCCCTCCAGCGGCGCCTCATGTCAACGCGACTCGATAGATCGCGACGGGACGAACCGGCCTCAGGACTCGGCCGGGACCACGCTCACGCTGACGGTGGCCTCGACGCCCGGCATGAGACGCACGTCGATGCGGTAGTCACCCAGCGCCTTGATCGGCTCGCGCAGGTGCAGGGCGTGGCGGTCGAGCTCGATGCCCTCGCGATTGATCGCGTCGGTGATCTGGTGCGAGGTGACCGCGCCGAACAGCCTCCCGCGTTCCCCGGCCTTGACCGGGATGGTCAGCTTGAGCTCGCGCAGCTTCTCGGCCGTCGCCTCGGCGCCCGCGCGCTCGGCGCGATCGCGCTCCTCGCGCTGGTCGCGATGTCGCTCCCAGTTGGCCACGGCCCCCTTGTCGGCGACGACGGCTGCCGATGTCGGCAGCAGGAAGTTGCGCGCGTAGCCGGCCTTGACCTCCTTGAGGTCGCCCTCGCGACCGAGGCCCTTGACGTCGCGCTTGAGGATGACCTTCATTCCAGCTCCTTCACAGTGGTCGGCTCCGATCGGCTGCGGCGCCACGAGGCCAGGGCGCGCTTCACCTCGTCCGGATCGCGGACGCGACCGTATCGGTCAAGGAGCTCGGGCAGGTTGTCTCGGATGCGGTCGAATCGATCGCCCATCAGCCCGCGCAGTCGCTGGAGGTCGCGATCCAGATCGGCAGTGCCGTTCTTCGCGCGCGTGATGTGCTCGGCACGGACCTCGGGCGGGGCGTTCTGGATGAACAGGTCGAGCACGAGCAGCAGCACGGTCAGGTCATCGGCCTGGCCCAGGATCGGGATCGCGTCCGGCACGAGGTCGATCGGGAAGACGACGTAAGCGAGCGCCGCCGCGAGCATGCCCTTCAGACCGATCGGCGTGCGCGGATCGCGAAGGATGCCCCACACCAGGCGGGCGTAGGTCGGCAGCTTGACGACGAGACGCGCCATCCGCAGATAGCGCGTGGAGGACGACAGGTTCACGGGCTCGGCATGATACCAGTGCCGCCCGAAGTGGTTTGACAATAGAACATCCGTTCTGCTACCGTGCTCAAACCGATGAGCAGCGGAGAGTCCACGTGACCAGGCACGACGTCGAGCGGCGGCAGCGCATCCTCGACTGCATCGCGCTCGCGCTCGAGGAGCGCGGATATCCCCCGTCCGTGCGCGAGATCGCGGATGCCGTCGGCCTTGCCTCCACCAGCGCCGTTCACCATCACCTCATCGCACTGGAGCGCGAGGGCCTCATCGAACGTGGCGGAAAGCACTCCCGTGCCCTGCGGCTGACGACCCGCCCGCAGCCCGTCTCGATGGACAGCTCCAAGATCACGCCATTCCGGATGCCGGTCGAGCGCGAGACCCTGTCGCTGCCGATCATGGGCGAGATCGCCGCGGGACAGCCGATCGAAGCCTATGCCGATGCCTCCGAGACCCTCGCCGTGCCCGCCTCGATGGAGGCGCGCGAGGACTCGTACGTGCTTCGCGTGCGTGGCAAGAGCATGATCGACGCGCTCATCGACGACGGGGACTTCGTCATCGTCCAACCGCAGGCGACCGCCCGCGACGGTGACATCGTGGTCGCGCTGCTGGAGGACAACGGCGTCACCCTCAAGCGGTACTTCCGCGAGAAGGACCGCATTCGTCTTCAGCCGGCGAACGCCGAGATGGAGCCGATTTACGCGACCGAGGTCCA
>JAICRD010000177.1 GCA_025937535.1 Chloroflexota bacterium
GATCCGCTCGCGCTCGTGGTAGATCGTCTCGCGCTGGCGGTTGATGACGTCGTCGTACTCGACGACGTGCTTGCGGGTGTCGAAGTTGTACCCCTCGACCCGGGTCTGTGCGCCCTCGATGGTGCGGCTCACCATCCCCGACTCGAGCGCCGTCTCGTCGTCGAAGCCCAGGCGTTGCATGATCGACTTCACGCGGTCGCTGGCGAAGCGCTTCATGAGGTCGTCCTCGAGGGACAGGTAGAAGCGGCTGCTGCCCGGGTCGCCCTGCCGGCCGGCGCGACCACGGAGCTGGTTGTCGATGCGCCGCGCCTCGTGGCGCTCGGTGCCGATGATGTGCAGGCCGCCCAGGGCGAGCACCTTCTCGCGATCCTCCGCGGTGACCCGCTCCGCCTCGGCCAGCGCCGCTGCGCGCTGCTCGGGGGTGGCGTCGATGACCGTGGTCCCCTGCCGATGCAGGATGTCGGCGGCGAGCATCTCCGGGTTGCCGCCGAGCAGGATGTCGGTGCCGCGGCCGGCCATGTTGGTGGCGATGGTGACGGCGCCCGACCGCCCGGCCTGGGCGATGATCTCCGCCTCGCGCTCGTGGAACTTGGCGTTGAGCACGTTGTGCTTGATGCCGCGCCGCTTCAGCATCTCGCCCAGCATCTCGCTGACCTCCACGCTCACCGTGCCCACCAGGACCGGGCGCCCGCGCTCGTGCTCTTCGGCGATCTCCTCGACCACCGCGTTCCACTTGCCCTTCTCGGTGGCATACACCAGGTCGGCGTAGTCGCCGCGGACCATCGGCCGGTTGGTGGGGACCACCACGACCTCCAGGTCGTAGATCTTGGCAAGCTCCTCCGCCTCGGTCTCGGCGGTACCGGTCATGCCGGCCAGCTTGTCGTACATCCGGAAGTAGTTCTGGAACGTCACCGTGGCCAGGGTCCGGCTCTCGTTCTGGATCTTGACCCCCTCCTGTGCCTCGACCGCCTGGTGCAGCCCCTCGCTCCAGCGCCGGCCCGGCATGAGGCGGCCGGTGAACTCGTCGACGATGATCACCTCGCCGTCCTTGACGACGTAGTCGCGGTCGCGCTGGTAGAGCGCGTGCGCCTTGAGCGCCTGCTCGAGGTGGCGGGCGAGGCTGAAGTCGTTGTCGAACATGTTCTCGACGCCGAGCCACTGCTCCATCTTGGTCGTGCCGGCCTCGGTGATCGCCACCTGCTTGAACTTCACATCGACGACGTAGTCCTCCTCGGCCTTCAGGCGCGGCACGAGGCGGGCGAACTGCAGGTACTTCTCGGCCGACTCCTCGGCCTGGCCGGAGATGATGAGCGGGGTGCGCGCCTCGTCGATGAGGATGTTGTCGACCTCGTCGACGATGGCGTAGAAGTGCCCGCGCTGCGCCCGCTGTTCGAGGTCCACCACGAGGTTGTCGCGCAGGTAGTCGAACCCGAACTCGTTGTTGGTGCCGTACGTCACGTCGGCGGCATACGCCTCGCGGCGCGTCACCGGCCGCAGGTCGCGCAGCCGTTCGTCGGTGACGGGGAAGTCGGGGTCGAACAGGAACGCGGCGTCGTGCTGGATGCTGCCGACGCTCATTCCCAGGCGGTGGAAGACCTGGCCGATCCACTGCGCGTCGCGCTTGGCGAGATAGTCGTTGACCGTGACCACGTGCACGCCGCGGCCGACGAGGGCATTGAGATACGCGGCCAGCGGGGCGACGAAGGTCTTGCCCTCGCCAGTCTTCATCTCGGCGATGGCGCCGTGGTGGAGAACGATGCCGCCGATGAGCTGGACGTCGTAGTGGCGCTTCCCGAGCGCGCGCCGCATCGCCTCGCGGACGGCGGCGAAGGCCTCGGGGATGTGGGCGTCGAGAGCCTCGTCGATCTGGCGCCGCTCCCGCTTGCGCTGCTGGCGGCGCTCGTCGGCCAGCTGGGCCGGGTTCAGCGCGGTGAGCTCCGAGTCCTCCTCGGGAGCCTCCCGGAGCTCGATCGGGAGCACGAGGTCGCCCAGCTCGTCGTGGAGCCGGGCGCGCAGCGCGTCGGTCCGCGCGGCCAGCTCGGCGTCGGTGAGGGCCATGAACTCGGGCTCGAGCTCGTTGGCCCGCGCCACGTGGGGCTCGAGCTTGCGGACCTCGCGATCGTTCGAGTCCACGAGCTTGGAGAGGAACTTCATCATGGGGATGGCGAGTATACGGCTGGCGGCCGGATCGGTCCGTCGGAGCGCCCGTCAGGCGGCGTCGACCATCGGTTTGACCTCGCCGATCCAGCGTTCGAGCGTCTCCGGATCGTAGGGCGCCGCGATCTCGGCCAGGAACGTGGAGAATCCGATGTCGCGGCAGGCGACCATCCGCTCGGCGATCTGCGCCGGCGTGCCGACCCAGAACGTGTCGTCGTCGGCGACGCGGGACATCGGCGTCCGGTTGCGCTCCATCTGCGACTCCCATTCGCGGCGTGCGGCGGCTTCCGTGTCGCGGATCACCGGCTTGCAGCCGGCCGTGCGCAGGATCTCGGTCGTATCGCGCCCCACCGCCTCGCAGTGGTCACGCAGCACGGCGTCCTTGTGGCGCAGCTTCTCCACGCTGCCCATGGCGTTCCACATATCGGCGTAGCGCGCGACGGTGCGCAACGTCTTTCGCTCACCGGAGCCGCCGATCATGATCGGCAGCCGCGCCTGCACCGGCTGCGGCAACTGCCGCAGCTGGTCGAACCGATAGCGCCCGTCAGGCGGGCTGGTGACGGTCGCGCCATCCAAGAGCCCGCGCATGGCGCCCACGGCCTCGTCGAGCCACGTCAGGCGATCGCCGAATCCACGCCCGAACTCGATGCCGTGCGCCGTGTGCTCGAGCTCCATCCACGCACCGCCGATGCCCAGGATGGCCCGCCCGTCGCTGATGTGGTCGAGCGTCGTGGCCTGCTTGGCGACGAGGGCCGGGTTGCGGAACGTGTTCGCGCCCACCAGCAGCCCCAGCTTCACGCGGGACGTGACCCTGGCCCATGCCGCGAGCGTCGTATAGCCCTCGAAGATCGGCTGGTACGGGTCGCCGAAGATCGCGTAGAGGTGGTCCCAGGTCCACAGCGAGTCGTAGCCGAGCTCCTCCACGCGGCGTGCGGCGGCTTCGAACGGCGCCCACTCGGTCGCCTGGCTCCAGAGCAGGATCCCCAGCCTGACCTCGTCGTGCGTGGCGCTCACGTGGACCTCAGCCGGCGCTGATGCGAACCGGGTTCACCTCGCCGTCGCGGGGTTCCGGAGCGTCGGCCGGCTCCGCTTCCTCGGTCCAGAACGTCATCTCCTCCACCATCTCGACCTCGGAGCTGAACAGGGCACCGACGCTCTCGCCGCGATGGATGCGCCGGATGGCCTCGCCGATCAGCGGCGCCACCGACAGGACGGTGATGCGCGAATCGTCGGCGCCCGCCGGGAACGGGACGGTGTCGGTCACCACGACCTCGGTGATCGGGCTGGCGTTGATGCGGTCGAGGGCCGAGCCGCTGAAGACGCCGTGGGTGGCAAGCGAGTAGATCGCGGTGGCGCCCTCCGCCTCCAGCGCGCCGACGGCCTCCATCAGTGAGCCGGCGGTGTCGACCTCGTCGTCGATGATGACCGCGACCTTCCCGCGCACGTCGCCGATGATGTTCATCAGCTCCGTCTTATCCTGGTTCCCGACGCGCCGCTTCTCGACGATCGCCAGCGGGGCCGCCAGGATCTCGGCGAAGTTGCGCGCCTTCTTGGCGAAGCCGAGCTCGCTGACCACGACGATGTCCTCGAGCTTCTTCTTCTTCACGTGTGCAGCCAGCAGGTTGACCGCGGTCAGCTCGTCGACCGGGATGCTGAAGAAGCCCTGGATCTGGCCCTGGTGGAGGTCCATCGTCAGGACCCGATCGGCGCCGGCAACGGTGAGCATGTCGGCGATGAGACGCGCCGTGATCGGCACGCGCGGCTGGTCCTTCTTGTCGGAGCGGCCGTAGGCGTAGTACGGGATGACCGCGGTGATGCGCCCGGCGCTGGCCCGCTTGAAGGCGTCGATCATGATCAGCAGCTCCATGATCGACTGGTTCACCGGCCGGCTGGTGGGCTGGACCAGGAACACGTCCTGCTCGCGGACGTTCTCCATGACCCGCACGAAGATGTTCTCGTTGGCGAACTGGAAGACCTCGACCGCGCCGATGTCGGTCTGCAGGTACCGGCAGATGCGCTCGGCCAGGGGTCGATTGGCGTTGCCGGCGTAGATACTGAACTCGTCGGCGTACATCGCGTCGTCTCCTGCGGCGCTGTGGGTCAGGCTCGCCGATTCTACCGGACGATTGCCCGCGCCCGGGTGGCGACCGCACGTAACGGCCTTCGCGGCGTGCCGCCTTGAACTTTGATCGCCTGCGGGGCAGATGGCGAGTCGCAGCGCCCCGACTTGAAATCCGGTCGCCTGCGCGCGCATTGGACGGCCGATGGTCCGTATCCGGCCCGTCGTCGAGCGTGAATCAGGCGCTGCCAGGCTTGATCGGCCGGATAACGTGCTCCCCAGCGAGCAAATTTCGAGTCGTGGCTCCCATCCCGCAACACCAGCCATGGCCGGTGATCCGCCAAGCCGCTGCGCAGGCCGTGAAGGACGTCCCGAAAACCGA
>JAICRD010000253.1 GCA_025937535.1 Chloroflexota bacterium
ACCCGGCGGACTCGGACTCCGCGGCGTTCCGCCACCGGACCGATGCGCGCGATGCACTCATCGATGATCTTGTCGGCATCCGCCGGCTCGAGCGCCAGCGTCGTCTCGCCCGACTCGATCATCGACAGCTCAAGCAGCTCGTCGACCAGCTGGGCGAGGTGATCGGCCTCACGTTCGATCTGCGTCGCGAAATCTCGCATGGTGCCGAGGTCGTCGACGGTCCCGGACGAAAGGGTCTCGGCGAGCAGCTTGATCGCAGTCAGCGGCGTGCGCAGCTCGTGGCCGATGTTCGCCACGAAGTCGCGCCGCACGCGCTCAATCCGTCGCAGCGTGGTGATGTCGTGCATCGACAGCACCAGCCCGCCCTGCGGCAGCGGGACGGCGTCGACGGCGAACTGCCGCGAGCCGAGGTGGCCCAGCGCCGCCTCACCGGACGCCGTGGTGCCCGACAGCGCCTCCCGGGCGATCCCATCCAGGGCCGCGGAGCCGAAGGCGGCGATGAGGCTCATGCCGAGCATCGCGTCGGGCTCGCGCCCGGCCAGCTCCGCCGCCTGTGGTCCGACGCGGACGATGCGCAGGGCGTCGTCGATGGCGACCAGGACGTGCCCGCTGCGCCGGCCGAGGAGCGCGTCGAACGCAGCCGCGTCGGTCGCGATCGTCATCGGGGAGGCGCGAAGGCGTAGCCCACGCCGCGGACCGTGCGGAACCAGTTGTGGCCGTTGCCCTTGCGCAGCTTGCCGCGCAGCCAGCTGACGTGAACGTCGACGGTGCGGTCGTCGCCGCCGAAGTCATAGCCCCAGACATTCGTCAGCAGCTGCTCCCGCGTGAAGATGCGGCCCGGGCTGGCTGCCATGTGGGTGAGCAGGTCGAACTCTTTGGTGGTCAGATGCAGCGGCGTGCCGGCGAGGGTAGCCTCGCGCCGTGCTACGTCGATGGTGAGCGAACCGAAGGAGAGCGGAGCCCCCTCGGCGGGTGCGGCGGCCTCGCGTCGACGCCTGCGCAGGACGGCCTCGATCCGGGCGAGCAGCTCAGGTCGGCTGAACGGTTTGGCGACGTAGTCGTCCGCGCCCAGCTTGAGGCCGACCACGCGGTCGATCTCGTCGCCCTTGGCCGAGAGGATGATCACCGGTGTCGTGACGCCGTCACGCCGGAGCACGCGCAGGAGCTCGACGCCGCTCATGCCCGGCAGCATGACGTCGAGGATGATGAGATCGACGCGTGGGTTGCGACCGGCCTCCAGCCCGGCCACGCCATCGGCGGCCGTTGAGACCTCGTACCCCTCGCGCGTGAGATTGAAGGCGAGCGCCTGGCGCAGCGTGGCATCGTCTTCGATGAGGAGCAGGCGGCGGCGCATGGGTGTTCCCTCAGGGATTGAGGTCCTCGACCCGTCCGGTGGCGAGGTAGACGACGTCCTCGCCGATGTTCGTCACCCGATCGCCGAGTCGCTCCAGGTGGTGGGCGGCAAAGAGCATGTGCGTCGTCTGGCGCGCGCGCTCCGGCGACTCCGACAGCAGGCGCATCGCGTCCTCGTACACGCTGTTGTACAGGTGGTCGATCTCGTCG
>JAICRD010000143.1 GCA_025937535.1 Chloroflexota bacterium
CTGGTCGCCGGACAGGTGGGAGTCGTCGCGGGCGGCTCCGTCGCCGGTGCCGACTTCCGATCGCAGATGCGACAGGTCTTCGAGAACCTTCGCGGCGCGCTCGAATCAACCGGCGGCGGTCTGGAGAACGTGATGAAGTTCACGACCTACCTCGTCAGCGTCGACCTGATCAGCCAGTTCTACGAAGTGCGCGAGGAGCTTTTCCCCGAGCTCTACCCGTCGGGGAAGTACCCTCCGAATACACTTCTGGTGATCGACCGCCTGGTCAAGCCCGAGTTTCTTTTGGAGATCGAGGCGATTGCCTACGTCCCGGCGTCCGGCGCATCCGGGCCAGCCTGACTCGGACGGCACGCTGCCGGCGAGCGCCGTCGAGCGCGTGTACCGCCACACCCGCACCGCGATCCTGATGGGCGACTACCCGCCCGGATTCTCGCTGCGCATGAGCGAGCTGGCGCGACTGAACGGGGTGTCGACGATTCCGGTTCGCGAGGCAATGCGGCGGCTCGAGGCCGAGCGGCTGGTCGAATCGGTCGCGAACAAGGGAGTTCGGGTTGCCCGGCTGTCCAGCACCGACCTCGCCGATGCCTACCAACTTCGGACCATCCTTGAGGCCGAGGCGGTCCGCCTGACGGCGGGTCGGCTCACGGACGCGGACCGCGAGCGAGCGATTCGGCTCAGAGACGAGATGGGAGAGCGTTTTGCCGCCGGCGACGAAGCCGGCGCCCACGCGGCGCATCGCGCGCTCCATTTCGTCGTGTACGAGCGGACCAACTCGCCATGGCTCGTGCACACCATCTCAACCCTGTGGGATCACACCGAGCGGTACCGCCGGCTCGGCATGAAGTGGCTCCAGCAGCCGGAAGCACAGGCCGCACAGCACGACGAGGTAATCGACACGCTCTTCAGCGGCGACGTGGATGCGGCCGTAGAGGCGCTGCGCGCTCACTTCGAGACATCGCGACGCTTTCTCAACCAGCAGGCTGAGTCGGATGCCAGCGACCACGCACTCGCTGACTGAGTGATCGAGACTGAGCGACAGCGGCTATCCGCCGTGGCGCACGTGACGTCGCTGATGTGGGGACCGATCGACGAGGCGACGCTCGACGACATGGTGGAGCAGGTCGCTTCTCTGGAGATCGGTCCTGGATCGCGCGTGCTCGATCTCGGCTGCGGTCCCGCGGAGCTGCTGCGTCGGATCGTCGAGCGGACGGGCGCATCGGGGGTTGGCGTGGACGCCTCTCCCTTCGCCCTGGACGAGGCGCGGGCGCGCACCGCTCGGAGCTCCGTCGGCGACCGTATCGAGCTGCGGCTCGCGGATGCGCAGCAGATGGATCGGCGGCCAGCGCATGACCTCGTGCTGTGCATCGGTCCCGGCTGGGACGCCGGCGGGTGGAGCGAGCTGACGGGCTGGACGGCGGGCTTCGTCGCCGCCGGCGGCCACCTGCTGTTGGGCCAGGGTTCGTGGCGACGGGTCCCCACGGTCGGCGAGCTGCGGATGCTTGGCATGGAGCTGGGTGACTACCCGCCGACCGACGCGGTGGAAGCGATCGTGGCCCGTGCCGGCGTCGAGGTGCTGTGGTCGCACCGGGCCAGCCGCGAGGATTGGGACGCCTACGGCGAGCGCTACCGCGGCGCCATGCTGAAGTTCGCGCGTTCCTCCCCCGACGATCCGATCGCGGCCGCCGCGCGCGATCGATCGGGCGAGGGATGGCGGACGTACGAGCTGCTCCATGCGCTCCTGGACTTCGTCCTCCTCCTCGGCAAGCCGGGCGCGGTAGCCTCGCGCTCATGAATGAGAAGCGATGGGGGCCGGGTGACCCGGTCGATTGGGAGCGGCCCGGCGAGCTATGGACGAGCGGCGGACTGCATTCGTTCGTGGTCGAGACGACGGGCGCACAAAGCGGCCAGACCCGACGGGCGGTGCTCGGGTACCTCGAGGACGGGCCCGGCGCCTGGCTCGTCATCGGCTCGAAGGGTGGCGCGCCGACAAATCCGGCGTGGGTCCACAACCTCGCGACCAACCCCTCGGCGACGGTCGTCCTGGCCGACGGCACGCGCGTGCCGGTGCGCGGGGAACGGCTCCAGGGAGCCGATGAGGAGCGCGCCTGGGAGCGGATTGCGACCGAGGCGCCCGAGTACGTGACCTATCGCTCGAGGACTCATCGGTCCATTCCGATCATTCGCCTGGAGCGAACGGACAGCTAGCTCAGGCGCGGTGCGCCTCGTGGAGGACGATGGGCTCCGCCACGCCCTTGAGCTCGAAGCGGCCGGCCTCGGCGAACGCGACGCCATCGAGCCTCACGGCGTCTACGACCGACTGACCGACCAGGACACGGCCGGCCTCGGCGACCGCGGCAATGCGCGAGGCGAGGTTGACGGTGCGGCCGAAGTAGTCGCCCTGGTCGTAGAGCATCGGTCCGGCGTTGATGCCGATGTGTGCCTGCGGCAGCCCCTGCGCCGGCGCGCGCTCGACGAGGTCGAGCGAGGCTCGCACGGCATTCGCTGGATCCGCGAAATAGAGGAGCACGCCGTCGCCCAGGAGCTTGACGATCGTGCCTGCGTGCTCGCTGGCGACCTCGCCCACGAGCTGGGTGAAGGCGAGCGCGACGTCGGCGGCGGCCTCGTCCCCGGCCTCCTCGGTCAGGCGCGTGTAGCCGGTCAGGTCGGCGAAGACGGCGGCCTCGGGAGTGCGCGGTGGGCGTCGCCGGACGCCGGCGTCTTGGAGCGCCGTCTCGACGTGATCGAGCTGGTGGGCGGTCATGAAGGCCTCCGAGTGGCGCCGGAAGAGCCAGCCAAGGAGGTCCTCGCCGGACTTGCCGATGCGGACGCTGACTTCGTTGATCGCCGCTTCGTACGCCTGGTTGTCGCCCAGCCCGCGTTCGCGGAAGTTCGCCTCGACCGCCTCGTGGAAGTAGTGCGGCAGGTACTGCGCGATGCGGCGCATGCCGTCGCCCCACACGCGGGCAAGGCGCAGCAGGTCGGCCTCGCCCACGCCGGCACCGACCAGGAGACCGATGGCCTCCAGGGTCGTGGCGTCCTCCTCTCGCATCGGCTCGTCGCGCTGTGGCGGACGGAGCCCGAAGGCGACGAAGAGGCGTTCGAGCGTTTCGAATGGAAGGCCGATCGCCTCGCCGCGCTCGGCGTAGGTGCGCGGCGAGCGCGGATACTGCCGGCCTGCCGCCTCGAGGTAGCCGAGCGTCAGGTGCTTCGAGTCGAGCGCTCGGCCGAGATCGGCGGCATCGATGCCCATCGTCTGCAGGTACGCCACCACCCGCGCTCGCATGACGCCGCTGCGCGGGAAGGTGCCATTCGCGTCGCGCTCGAGGATGCCCAGGTTGACGAGCTCCTCGACGCGCTCGGTCGTGGTTCCGCTCCGGCGCGCGAGCTCTCCGGCCGTGATCCGATCGACGCTGGTGACGGGACTGGCGACGAACGCGGTGAAGCACGCGTCGGAGCAGAACCAGCTCCGCTCGCCATCGTGGACGGCGCTCGCCGCCGCATCATCGGGGTCGATCCGCATGCCGCAGACCGGGTCGGTGACCATCGCCATGGCCGTCGTCTCCCTGCTGATTGGCCAGCATACGGGCCGGCGTCGCAGCCTGCGGCACGCGGGCTGCGGTCCTGAAGTGCCCTGAAGGGAGGGTGGGATGCTGATCTGGAGTGAACGACCCGGTCCTCGGCTGCGAGAGGTGGCCGCCGACCTTGCGACCATCGCCTGGCTGGGTCTGTGGGTGACGATCGGCCTCCGGCTGTTCGACGGCCTTTCGCAGCTGGCCGCTGCTGGCCGGCTCATCCGCGATGGCGGCAACAACCTGCTCGGCGCCGGCGGCTCCGTGGCCGGAGCAGTCGAGGGCGTGCCCCTGGTGGGTGAGGGCGCCGCGACCAGCATCCGCGACGCGTTCGGCGCCACCGCGCGCCCGGTCGTCCAGTTCGGACTGGACCTGGAGCGCCTGCTCCTCATCATCGCCGCGCTGCTGGGCCTGATCGTGGTCGCGATCGCAGTCGTGCCATGGCTCAACCGCTACCTGCCGTGGCGCCTCGAGCGCTTTCGGCGGCTCAACGCCGGCGTACGCGTCATCCGACGCGGGGCGCTGCTGGCATCCGAAGGCGGCAACCGTCAGTTGGAGGAACTGCTTGCGTCGAGGGCGCTTCATCGGCTCGACTACGCCGACCTGCTGACGTTCACGCCGGATCCCTTCGGCGACTGGCGGTCCGGCAAGCTCGACGGGCTGATCCAGGCGGAGCTCGAAAGCATCGGCCTCGTGCGCGTGGCCCGCGCTCGCGAGGTCAGCCGTTAGCGGTCGCGTCGAAGAACGGCCGCACCTCGATCGGCATGTGGATGGCAGCCATCCGATGCCCGTGCCGTCGCGCCTCGCCGAACCTACAAGTCGACGTTAGCGACGGCTCCGGAAGGCGAGGGCGGAGACTCCCACGACCAGCAGCGCCGCCACGGCTAGCCCGAGAAGCGGCAGCGGCTGCGTTCCAGAGTCGGCGTCGACGGACGCGATCGCCGCATCCGTGGGTGGCTGCCACGCTGGATCGACCGGCCAGCCGGAGCCGCCGCTGCCATCGGGGAAGGTGAAGCACAGCATCCGGGTCATCTCGACGGGGCCGCCCTCCGGACCCCGGTCGTACGGCATGAGATCGCGGGTTACCCAGATCATGCCAACCCGGTCGATGTCCGGCGGGGTGACCGGAGTCGCCTCGTGAAGGCCAAGTGCGCGGAGGGTTCCTTCGCCCTCGAAGTCGAACGCTCGAGCCTGGCATTCGAGATGACCGCCACCCACCGCAGGATCCGGTACCGGCGCCGGGACTTCGGGCGCCGCTGCCCCCTCACCCGGAGCGCGGATCCACCCCTCGTCCGGCGCGTAATCCCAGGCGACGACCATGCCCTCTTCCTCGACCGACGCCCAGGCGTAGAACGGCGTGCTCAGGCTCACACCGGGTGGACCGGACCCGCTGAGAAACGTGAACAGCATCTGGCGGTCCGCGGGGTCCCCGGGCTGCCGTTCATCGGGATGGACGAACTCGACCGGGTAGCCGTACGGTGGTCCGTCCTGCTCCTCGGTTGCGCCGGTGGCAAGGTCGGTGACCCACACGCGGAATCGTCCAGCCATGGATGACCCATTGCTGATGCCCACCACGTAATCGGGCGCGTCATCACCGGATGTCTCGAACGCGAGCCCGTAGGAGATGAGGGTCTCGGCAGAATCGAGCGTGCTTGCCGCCGGCGGCGCTGCGGACAGCGAGAGGCGCCAGTGTGGCTGCTCGACAGAACCGACCGACACGGCTTCGATGTCGACGTAGTCGCGTGCGGCGTCGTGCTCGTCGACGCTCGATGCGCGGCCGCCGGCTTCCGAGCCCATCGTCTCAGCGGACGTCGGCGCGGATCGTACCGGCCCCGTCCACGCGGTCACGGCCGACATCGAGCTCATCGGGGTGGCTGGTGGCGTCGACGGCCCGAGGCTCGGCTCGGGGCTTGGAAGGCTTGATACCGTCGCCGGATGCGTGTCGACCCTGGGTACGTCAGCGCAGCCGCTC
>JAICRD010000252.1 GCA_025937535.1 Chloroflexota bacterium
GACACCCGCGACGTATCCATGATCGAAGGCGAGGTGGAGGTCATCGAGATCGACGCGCTGCCGCGGGAGCGGGGCGACCAGTTCGCCGAGCGTACCGGCTTCGACCCGCGCACACTGGCCACCCCATACCGCTGGTTCCGCATCTCCCCGCGCCGCATCCAGGCCTGGCGCGAGGTTGACGAGCTGCTCGACCGCGAGCTGATGCGCGACGGCAGCTGGCTGATTGAATCGCCGAGGCGCACCGTGGCCGACGAGACGACTGAATAGGGTTGACGGGGGCGGCGGCTCGCAAGCATGGGGCCGTCGCCATCACATCTCGCAGAGAGGAGAAATAAAGGAATGGCACAAAAGTCCGACAAGAGCACGACCGCGAGCCGCGAGACGTCCAAAGGATTCACGGCCGAGGAACGGGCCGCGATGAAGGAGCGCGCCAGGGAACTGAAGGCAGAAGAGCGGGCAACGAAGGACAGGGCAGCCGGGGAACGCGATCTGCTCGCCAAGATCGCCGAGATGCCGGAACCGGACCGCGCCATGGCCGAACGGCTCCACGCGATCATCACCGCCAGCGCGCCAGCACTCTCGCCGAAGACCTGGTACGGGATGCCCGCGTACGCCAGGGACGGCAAGGTCGTCTGCTACTTCACGCCGGCGCAGAAGTTCGATTCGCGGTACGCCACGTTCGGCTTCAACGACACGGCGAACCTCGACGACGGCACCATGTGGCCGACCTCCTTCGCGCTGACGGAGTTGACCGCCGCCGACGAGGCCAGGATCGCCGCGCTCGTGAAGCAAGCGGTGAGCTGAGAACAGCGTGGCAACACCCTCGGGCTGAGGCAGGATTCGCAAGAGATGGAGACACGATAAGCATGGTCACGATGACGGACACGCGGTCGCCCGCGCTGCACGTCGCCGACAGCCACGATCTGATCCGCGTGCACGGCGCGCGCGAGAACAACCTCAAGGACGTCAGCGTCGAGATCCCGAAGCGCCGGCTGACGGTGTTCACCGGCGTCTCCGGCTCGGGCAAGAGCTCGTTGGTGTTCGACACGATCGCCGCGGAGTCACAGCGGCTGATCAACGAGACCTACAGCGCCTTCGTGCAGGGCTTTATGCCGACGCTGGCACGGCCCGAGGTCGACGTCCTCGACGGGTTGACGACCGCGATCACCGTCGACCAGCAGCGGATGGGCGCCAACCCCCGCTCGACCGTCGGCACCGCCACCGACGCCAACGCGATGCTACGCATCCTCTTCAGCCGGATAGGGCAGCCGCACATCGGCTCGCCCAACGCGTTCTCCTTCAACGTCCCCTCGGTGAAAGCCAGCGGCGCGATCACGGTCGAGCGCGGCGCCAAGACGAAGACCGAGAAGGCGACCTTTAGCCGTCTGGGCGGCATGTGTCCGCGCTGCGAAGGCATGGGCTCGGTCACCGACTTCGACTTGACTTCGCTGTATGACGACAGCTTGTCGCTCAACGAGGGCGCACTCACGATCCCCGGCTACAGCATGGACGGCTGGTACGGCCGCATCTACCGCGGCTGCGGATTCTTCGACCCGGACAAGCCGATCCGTATGTACACCAAGAAGGAGCGGCGCGACCTGCTCCACAAGGAGCCGACCAAGATCAAGGTCGAGGGGA
>JAICRD010000097.1 GCA_025937535.1 Chloroflexota bacterium
CGAGCCGAGGGTGACGATGTCGGCGGCAGCGCGTGCCGGCGCCGAGGCCAGGTTCACCCCTCGCCGAGTCGCTGAACGATGCGCGCGGCGCTGTGCCCGTCGCCGTACAGGCCGGCTCCCGCAGCGGCCATTGCGCGGAGGCCGTCGGGGTCGTCGAGCAGCTCCAGGACGGCGTCCCTGACGACGGCCTCGTCGGTGCCGATGACGCGTACGGCTCCGGCGTCGACGCCCTCCGAGCGCTCGGTCACCTTGCGGGTCACGAGCACCGGCACGCCGAGCGTGGGCCCCTCCTCCTGGACGCCGCCCGAATCGGAGATGACCAGCCGCGCTCCGCGCAGGAAGTGGAGGAAGTCGGGATATGGAAGCGCGTCCACGATCATGGCGCGGTCGTGCCCGCCGAGGAAGGTGTCGACCGGTGCGCGTGCCGCCGGATTCGGATGGACCACGAACAGCAGCCGATGGTCTTGCCGCTCCCGCAGCACCTCGCGCAGCGCCGTGGCGATACGGGCGATGCCGCCGTCCCACGACTCGCGGCGGTGCGCGGTCGCCAGCAGGTACGGGGACTCGCCGACGAACGCAAGCGCGGGCGAGTCCGATGGTCGATCGTGGTTCGCGACCCAGTTGACCGCATCCACCACCGTGTTGCCGACGACGTGGATTTCGCCGCGGGCACCCTCCGCACGCAGGTTCTCGGCGGCGTGCGCGGTCGGGGCGAAGTGCCAGCGCATCATGACGGCCGCCGCGCGCCGGTTCATCTCCTCCGGGAACGGCAGCGACAGGTCATGCGATCGCAGTCCGGCCTCGACGTGCGCGACCGGGATCCGACGGTGAAAGGCGGCCAGGGTGGCGCCGAGCATGCTCGTCGTGTCGCCCTGGACCACGACCGACCGCGGCTTGAACGTGTCGAGCGCCTCGCCGATGCGCTCGAGGGCGTTGCCGAGCAGGTAGTCGAGGGTCTGCCCATCACGCATCAGGCCCAGGTCGGCGTCGGGCGCGATGCCGAACACGTTGAGCACGTCGGACACCATCTCCCGGTGCTGCCCGGTGGTGACCACGACGTGCGGCAGCGCTGCGGTCCGCAGGGCCAGGACGACCGGCGCGAGCTTGATGGCTTCGGGGCGCGTACCGAAAACGACGGCGATCGGTGCGTGGCTGAGGGGCATCGGGACGAAAGTATACGGGTGCCCACGGTGCCCGGCCGCCAGACCGACGCTCGTTCAGCGTCGAAGGGCCGACAGAAGAGTTCGTCCCTGGGAGATCTTCACGATGCCCAGGCCGAGCAGGATGGGCACGTACGCCAGGACGCAGGCGATGCGCCAGATGGCGTGATCCGGACCGAGGAGCGCCGCGGCACTGAGCCCGACGGCAATGGCGAGGATGCTGACCGCGCGACCGAGCTCCCACTCGACCGGGTAATACCGCTGGCTGACCACGCCCGCGATGATCGCGAGGAGCAGATAGCCCGCCACGGTGGCGGCGGCGGCTCCGTACATCCCCATGATGGGGATCAGGACGAGGTTCAGGATGAGTGTCGCCGCGGCGGCGATGGCCATCGTGCTCGCCACCTTGCCGGAGCGTCCGACGACGCTCAAGCCCGAAGCACCCACCGTATAGGCGCCATACAGCACGTAGGCGAAGGCGCTGAACGGGACGATGTAGCGACTCTCCTCGAACGTTGGCCCAACCAGGAGGCGGAGGGCATCGGTTCCCAGGCCCGAGAGGAAGAGCGCGGCGCCCGCCGCGATCGCCAGGAACCAGGTCAGTGCGCGCGCGAACGTGCGGGCAGCGTCATCGCGACGTGACACCTCCCAGTACGCGGCACTCCATGCCAGCGTGAACGGCTGAATCGCGAGCGCATTGATGACGAGGCCCGCGGTGTATCCCATGGTGTAGACGCCCACCAGCCCCTGGTCACCGGTCATGGCCTGGAGCAGCGGGCGATCGGCCAGGTTCAGGACCCAGCCAGCCATGGCCGCCGGGACGAGCGGCATCGCGAAGCCCAGCATCGCCCGCGTCAGTGGCCAGTCGAGCGTGACCCTCAGGAGGCCGGCGCGCGCGAGGGCCCAGGTGCCAATCACCGCACTGACTCCGGCGGCGATGGCACCACCGAGCGCGACCCCGACAACGCCCATTCGCGCCGCCACCACGAAGGACAGGATCAAGACCGTCCCCAGCACTGCCCGGCTGATGCTGATCGCGATGTAGTCGCGCGGCTTGCGCTCCGCGCGGAGGAAGGAAAGGGGGATCCCGTTGAAGGAGTCGAACAGCACGATCGGCGCGGCCAGTGCAAAGACCAGCAGGTGCTCCCCACCGTAGAGTGCCTGGGTGATCGGAATGCTCGCGGCCAGGATGAGAGCGAAGCCGGCGAGGGAGGCGGCAAGACGCACCCCGAGCGTCGTGCTCAACACCCACGCTCGGTCGCGAGCGGTCGTCGCCTCGCGCAGGTACCAGCGGAAGAAGGCCTGCGGCAGGGCCAGGCCGACGAACATCAGCGACAGGGAGATCGTCGAGTTGAGCACACCGGCGATCCCGACTCCGTTGGTGCCGAGCTGGCGGGCATAGATCGGCACCAGCACGATCGCGACGGCCTGGTTCGCCATGCCACCCAGCCCGTACACGAACGAGTCGCTCGCCAGGCGCGCGCCGAAGCCTCGAGTGGCCGAAGGCGCCTGGCTCATGGTCCGGCCACGTCGGAGGCCGTGCCGCTCGCCGCGAACTCCACGAGCCGGCGCTCGAGGTCCGGCTTGTCGCTCACGCCGAGACCGGCCGCCCCGCTCGTCTCGACCACCGCCCGAATGGACTCCGCGGCAGTACGCTCGCTCATCCCCATGCCGTGCGTGTACTCGACCCGCGCCGGATCGAACCACCAGCTCTCCGGCGCCTCCCCCGCGAAGAGCGTCAGGAAGCGGCGAGCGACCGCCGACGGCGTCCACCGCTCGGCGACGTAGCGTCGGGACCGTTCGCCCAGCTCTCGGCGATAGACGTGGTCGCCGGCGAGCTGCCGGATGGCATCGGCGAGGTCCTCGGGTCGGCACACATGGCTCGGAGGCACGACCTCCGCTGGCGTGACGCGACGGAGGTCGTCCCAGGCATAGCCGCCGACGATGGCGGGCCGGCCGAGAGCTGCCGCCTCGGCAGCGAACCCAGCCAGCGGCGAGTCCGAGTACACCTGGTCGACGACGAAGTCGCTGGCCGCAATGGCCGCCAGCACCTCCCGGTTCGGCCGGCCGGTGACGATTTCGAGCTCGACGTTCGCGCCGGCGTTCCGAGCCTCTTCGACCGCGGCCCGTACGACATCGGTCCCCTTGTCGACCGTGCGCGATGGCGCGTGCAGGACGCGCAGCGGTCCGTGCTCGGTCGGCGCCCGCTCCGCGAGCGCTCCTATCTGCGGCGCCAGCCGGGGAATGCCGAGCTCGAGAAAGGCCACCACCGGGCGCCGATGCAGGTGTGCCGTCATGGTGTGGCACACGATCGCAGTGGCACTGGCCTCGATGCGCGCGATGATCCGCCGCTTTGCCGCCGTTTCGGCCGCCGCCCGGGAACCGGTGATCCCACGCGCGACCTCGGCTCCGTTGAGGTACGACGGCCGCGAGTCACTCCCGAAGAAGACCACGATGACGCGCTTCCCGAGCCGGCGAAGGAGCGGGAGGTCGCGCAAGCCGAGGAACGAGTCGCCCGCTCGAAACACGAAGGCGTCGTAGGTCGCCAGCGCGTGCACCAGAAGCAGTGCCATCGCCGCACGGTGAAGAAGCGTCCATGCCGGCCGAGCGCGCGTGCTTCGCCGTCGCCGCTGCTCGAGCCACCGCACAACGTCGACGTGCGCCGGACCGCGGGCCGTTCGATATGACAGCGGGTCCGGTGCGAGGTCCAGATGATCGGCGCGCACGCCGAGCTCGCGGAAGCCCTCGACCAGCTGACCGCAGTAACCCGCCGTCTCCCCCATGCCGACGAGAATGGCGCGAGGTTGGCGCGGCCGATTCATGCGCCGCGAGGATACCGGCCCCGGGGCTCCTCGCTCGGCTCGCCGTCGATCGGTCCCCACAGCCTGGGTGAGGGGGCCAGCACGGAGCCGATGGCCAGGATCAGCCAGATGAGGATGGCCGGCACGTTGCCCTCGAACAGCATCTCGGTCAGGTTGTTGAACCCGACGACGAGCGTCGCGGTTGCCGCTCCAGCGAGGAGGATGAAGGCGAGGCCCTCCGACCGCCACGCCGCTCGCAGGAAGCGGATGAGCAGCGCGACGACCATCGTCAGGAACACGGCGACGCCGATGACTCCCACTTCGCCGGTCAGGTGCAACCAGAAGTCGTGCACGGTGCGGAAGCCGAACAACTGGGTGTCGTATTCGTCGTAGACGGGGCTCCCCAGGATCGTCGCCGCGGCGCCGCCATAGCGGCCGGGGCCCACGCCGAGCAGCAGGTTGTCGTCGATGATCCGCAGCCCATCGGTCAGGAAGCGGATGCGAAGGTCCCCTCCGCCGAGGTCATCGAAGCGGTCGACCGTACTGCCGATCCAGTCGGGCACCGCGGGCGGTCGGGCGTCCGGACCCTGCGTCGCCAGCAGGTCGCGCGGCATCACGACCGCGGTCGCCCAGGCGAGCGGCACCAGGAGGACCAGGACCAGGAGCGCGCGTCGATCGAGCAGCAGCGTGCCCAGCACGAGGCCGACCCCCACGGCGACCCAGGCGCCGCGAGAGAAGGTCAGGACAAGGGCGAGGACGAGGATGAAGGCCACCGCCCCGGCGAGCCATCGGTGGCCGGGGCGTTCCAGGCGCACCGCGCCGAACAGCGCGAAGGGCAGGGTGAAGCCGATGACGGGCGAGAGCATGTTCGGGTTGCCGAGGAACGAGGTGATCCGGGCACCCTCGCCGAAGCGACCGACGAACGAGTAGAAACCGAGCAGGTTCGGGTCGAGCAGGACCTGGCCGATGCCGAACAGCGCGGCCGCTACGCCGGCGGCGACGATCGCGCCGATCGCCCAGGCGGCGTCACGAAGGCGCATCGGCAGCATGCGCCAGACGAAGAAGATCGCCATCGCGTCGAGCGTCATGAAGATGCCCAGAAGGGCCACCAGCGGCGGCGTGGTGTTCACCAGTGCGGAGATCGCGGCGACGGCGACGAACAGCAGCGCCAGCGCAAACGTCGGCCCGCGGAAGCCATCGGCGAACGTCCCGCGCCGCATGGCGTCGATGGCAACCACCAGTCCGGCCACCGCCAGCAGCGGCTCGCTGGCGCCGATGGGTCCGAGGTTCAGCTGCTCGGGGAAAAAGCGCGGCGTGACGGACGGGTCGGCCAGCGTCACGAGCGCCGCGCCGACCAGTGTCGTGCGAGGCCAGAAATGGGCTACATACGCGGTGGCCGCCAGCAGCAGGACGGCGAGGACCAGGAACGCCGGGAGCGACGCGCGGCCGAAGACGCTCAACGCGACGACCAGCACCGCGAAGGTGACCGCGACCAGGCGCCCGTCGAGCCTCATGTCGGCACCAGGAGGTCGCGGATCATCGCGGCTCGGGCGGACCACGACGCCGCCCGGGCGGCCGCGTGCGCGTTCGTCGACCACGCATCGAGGTCGGCGGCCGATGCACTCGCCAAGCGTCCGATGGCGGCGGCGAGCGCCTCGGGCGAATCGGCCGACACGATGCCGGCATCGGCTTCGCGGACGACCCTTGCCTGCTCGAGGCAATCGGTCACGAGCAGCGGGCGGCCGTAGCTCAGGTAGTCGAACAGCTTGATCGGCAGCGCGAGATCGTTGTAGGCGCCGCGGGGCCGCGGGATCACGGTCGCGAGCACACCCGGCAGGAGCGCGTGAATCTCGTCGCCCTCGGCATGCCGCACGTGCAGCCACTCGGGATGCGGGGCGGGCGGCTCCTGGCCCGGCCGGCTGACGACCTCCAGCTCGACCTTCACGCCGTCGCGGCGCGCCCCTGCCACGGCCGCCATGAGCCGGTCGGCGCCGTGCGCCGGGAGTCGCGCGTCACCGACGAACAGGATCCGGTCCGCGTCGTCGTGGCGCGGCACGTCGACCGGCGTCGGGGCGCCGGGCGGCAGCAGCAGCGCATCAGCGTCAGGTCCGACGACGGCGTCGGCAAGGCCGCGCGTCGGGAAGGCGAGCCGGCTGGAGACGGCGCGCAGGCCGCGAATCATCGGTCGGAAGGCGGTGCGGCTCGCTCGCTGGCGGAGGGTGGCGGCGCCGCCGTAGTCCGCGAAGAGCTGGTAGGCGTCGCGGATGTAGGTGAGCACGCCGATGCCGAGCGCACGCGCCAGGCCAAGGAAGGCGAGATCGGCCTCCGCCGGCAGGAAGGTGGAGCTCTCGACGTAGATGCCGTCCAGCCCTCGCAGGCGTCCGGAGACGGCGTATCGGGCCAGGGCCACGCGGCGGGCGCAACGGTAGCCGGCGACGACGTCGAGATCGACGAGCGCTGCGAGCTCGTCGCGGAGGTGGCTGATCCTCACCGTCGGACCCCACATCCCCTGGTCGAGCGGATACATCGACAGCAGGAGCAGCCGAGGGCGCGGATGGGTCAGCGAACGAACCTCCAGAGCCGGGCGGGCGGCCTGATTCTACCGGCCCGACGGGAAATGCCGGTCGCGTGGCCCGGCACCTCGATCTGGCGAGGCGACTTCACCGCAGCCGATGTCCGCGCGGCGTTTCCTCGATCTAGCGAGTGTGGGCACGCGCGAGGCACGCGGCCGGGCGCCGTTCGCGCTCATCCAGACTCGATAGATCGCGGGAATCCCGCCGGAGACGTGCCTCAGGCGAAAACGACTGGATATATCGAGGCCGCGCGATGAGCCTGCCGCTTAGAAGGCCTCGAGGTAGCGCTGAACCTCCCAGTCCGAGACCTGGATGCGGTACTCGTCCCACTCCTCGGTCTTCGCCTCGATGAAGCGCTCCAGCACGTGGTCGCCGAGCGCGTCGCGGATGACCTCGTCGCGCGACAGCTCGTCCAGCGCCTCCCGCAGCGTCCCGGGCAGCTGGCGAATCTTGCGCGACTCGAGCTTGGCGGCGTCGAAGTGGTAGAGGTTCTCCTCGACCGGATCGGGCGGCGTCAGCTTGCGCTCGATGCCATCCAGGCCGGCGGCCAGCATGGCGGCGAAGGCGAGATACGGGTTCGAGGATGGATCGGGGCAGCGCAGCTCGATGCGGGTCGAGTTGTCCGAGCCCTTGCTGATCTGCGGAATGCGGATCAGGGCGGATCGGTTGATGCGTGCCCAGCCGACGTACACCGGCGCCTCGTAGCCGGGCACCAGGCGCTTGTAGGAGTTCACCAGCGGAGCGAGCACCGAGATCATGCCGCGCGCGTGGTCGAGCGTGCCCGCGATGTACTGGCGAGCCGTCTCGGACAGCCCGTAGGAGTCCTTAGGATCGCTGAACGCGTTCCGGCCCTTCTTGACGTCCCACAGCGACTGATGGGTGTGCATGCCCGAGCCATTGATGCCGAAGAACGGCTTCGGCATGAACGTCGCATACAGGCCGCGGGAGGCCGCGACGGCCTTCAGCGTGGTCTTGAAGGTGACCGCGTTGTCGGCGGTGCGAAGCGCATCGGCGTATTCGAAGTCGATCTCGTGCTGGCCGGTGGCGACCTCGTGATGCGCCGTCTCGACCTTGATGCCGAACTCCTCGAGCGCGTTCATCATCTCCTTGCGCACCTCGGTGCCGAGGTCCTCGGAGAGGTCGAAGTAGCCGGCAGCATCGTGCGGAAGGGTCTGCACGCCGCCATCGGCGCGTCGGAGCAGGAAGAACTCGAGCTCGGGGCCGGTGTTGAGCACGTAGCCCTTGTCGCGCGCCCGAGCCAGCTGGCGCTTCAGGACGCCGCGTGGGTCGCCGGCGAACGGCTCGCCGTTCGGCATGAACACGTCACAGATGACTCGCGCCGATCCGGTGTGCAGCTTCTCCTTGCCATCCGGCCCGATCCCGGGCTCCCACGGGATGGCGGTGAAGGTGTCGAGATCGGGCACCAGGAACATGTCGGACTCGGCGATGCGCGCGAAGCCCTCGATGCTCGAGCCGTCGAACCACTTGCCGCGCTCGACCGCCTCCTCGAGCTGGTGCATGGGCACCTGGACCGATTTGACGGCGCCGACGATATCGGTGAACTGCAGGCTGGCGAAGCGCAGGTTGCGCTGGTCGGCGAGCTTCAGGGCAGCGGCAAGCTTCGAATTGGCCACAGGGGTCCTCCAAGATCGGGTGTCCGGGTGGATCTTCACGGTAGTCGCCGAAGCGCCGTCGGAGGCGCCGATGAGCCGGCCGGGCAGGTCCTATCGGTTGTGCAGATTGCACATCAGGGCCTGTCGGCTGCC
>JAICRD010000076.1 GCA_025937535.1 Chloroflexota bacterium
GCGCAGGCGCAGTCGCTCGGCGGAGATCCCGAGCACGTCGGTCCACCAACGATGGCGGGCGTCGACCCAGTGCGTGAACCACTCGTCCTCGTCGCGCGGATGGACGAAGAACTCCATCTCCATCTGCTCGAGCTCGCGGTCGCGGAAGATGAAGTTGCCCGGCGTGATCTCGTTGCGGAAGCTGCGGCCGATCTGCGCGATCCCGAACGGCAGCTTCTTGCGCATGCTGGTCGCCACGTTCTCGAACTGCACGAACATCGCCTGCGCCGTCTCCGGGCGCAGGTAGGCGACCGATGCGGACTCCTCCACCGGCCCGACGTGGGTTGCGAACATCAGGTTGAACTGGCGAGGCTCGGTCAGGGTGCCGCGCTGGCCGCAATTGGGGCAGGCGATCTCGGATGGGTCGCCCTTGAGGTCGTCGGTGCGGAAGCGCAGCTTGCAGTTGCGGCAGTCGACCATCGGGTCGCTGAAGCCCGCGACGTGCCCGGACGCCTCCCACACGCGAGGGTTCATGATGATCGCCGCGTCGAGGCCGACCACGTCGTCCCGCAGGTGGACCATGTGCCGCCACCACGCCGCCTTGACGTTGTTCTTCAGCTCCACGCCAAGCGGCCCGTAATCCCAGAAGCCGGCCATGCCGCCGTAGATCTCGCTGGACGGGAACACGAATCCACGGCGCTTGGCGAGGCTGACGATGACGTCGAAGTTCGGCGCTGGCACGGTCGGACGCTGGCTCCTGATGCGACGGATGTTGACCGGGTGGTGGGGTGGTCGAGTCTAGCCGATGCGGCGGACCGGCCCGCGGCGGCGTCGGGTCGCTCATGCGGTTCCGACGAGCCGGCCGATGAGCATCGCTGAAAGGGTGATGCCGATGATGGGCAGCCAGGCCCGGATCAGGAAGAACCGGGCGGCGCGTCCGCCGACGCCGCGGCGAACGCTCAGGACAGCGGCAACGTCATCCTCCCCGCACACGAACGCCCGTTGGCCGCGAAGTGCACCCAGGTTCGCCATGGCGACGGCTCGCCCGAGTGGTTCGGTCCACGCATCGGCGGCAGCGGCTACCTTCTCCAGGTCGGGCGCTCCACCCTCGGCGAGCGCCAGCTGCGCCTCCAGCGAGGCCACGGCGTAGCCATATTCAGGCACGTCCGTCAGCGTGGAGAGGACCGAGCGTGCACCGGGTACGTCGCCCGCCACCAGGTGCGCGTGCGCGCGCCAGTACCGGCGCTCCGGGTCCTCATCGGCGGTCGGCGGATATGCGCGCAGCCAGGCACCGGCGGCCACCGCGTCGGTCGGGTCGCGGATACCGGTCGTGGCAGCGTAGCCGGCGGTGGCATAACGCGATCCCCACACCAGGATCTCGGTCGCGGCCAGCCGGCGCGGACCGACCGCCAACCACAGGACGACCAGGTATACGGCAGCGAACCCGACCGCATCGAGGAGTTCGCGCAGGCCCGATGCTTCGGGTGCCGCGGCGGCCAACACCCAGCCCAGCAGCGGTGGCAGGACCACTGCAGCGGCCAGTGCCACCACGGCCGCGGCGAGGACGCGACGCCGTATGGCGCGGGCGTGTTCCCCGAGGACGTACGGCCGGCATTGCGGCCTGGCCCCCGCGGCCACTAGCGAATCGCGGCCTCGCGCGCGGCGACCTCGTCGAGGAAGTCGCGCGACCGAAGCTCGCGCTCGAGCACGGCCGAGACGGTGGCGTGCAGCAAGCGCTCCACCTCGCGATGCAGGGGCGGCGCCAGCTTGAGGCGGAGGACACCGACCAGCGGCGAGCGTTGGAGGTGGCGCAGCACCTTGAGCGCGTCGGCGGAGATCGGCCGTGCGGCGAGCGCCGCGTGACGGCACTGCGGGCACAGCACTCCCCCGCCCGTGGCCGAGAAGGCGTTGCCGTCGGGCTCGAGCTCGGCGCCGCACTCGAGGCAGCGGCGAAGCTCGGGCCGGAAGCCCATCGCATCCAGCAGGGCGAGCTCGAACCAGCGGGCAACGACCTCGCGGGCGATTTCGCCGCCGGCGTCCAGCGCCGACAGCGCCTGCGCCAGCAGCCGGAAGGCATCGTGGGAATCGGCCGCGCCCTCGCAGAAGCGATCCGCCAGCTCGACGACGTACCAGGCGGCCGCGGTCGAGTGCAGGTCGTTGCGCAGGCCGAGATGCGGATCCTCGAGCGACGACGACGTGACCACGTCCCACGTGCGGCCGACCGCCAGCACGAGCTGCACGTCGCTGAACGGCTGCAGCCCGCCGCCGATGCGCGAGCGCGGCCGGCGCACGCCCTTGGCGATGACGCGGAGCTTGCCGAGGCGCGGTGTGAGCACCGTCAGGACGCGATCGGCCTCTCCGAGATCCATGCTGCGCAGCACGATCGCCTCGGTCTTGTAGACGCGCGGCCGTGGGCTCATGGCGAGCCACTCAGTAACTTGCTACACTTAGGTATCATGAATCGCTCGCGCGCCAGACTGACATGGCCACGCCCGTGACGCGCCTCGTCGAGGAGGTCGGGTACGCTTCCGGCGTGGACATCAGGGTCGAGTTTACGCGCGAGCTGGCCAAGATCGACGGCGAGATGATGCGCGTCCTCAACGAGCGGGGCGGGCACGCCCGTCCGCTGTACGAGATGCTCGCCTACCACCTCGGACTGGACGGCACCGAAGTCGCGCGCGGGAAGCGCCTGCGCCCGCTGCTGGGACTGCTGGCGTACCACTCGCTCACCGGCGACTACGACGCCGCGCTGCCGGGCGCGGCCGCCGTGGAGCTGGGCCACAACTTCAGCCTGGTGCACGACGACATCGAGGACGGCGATCGCGAGCGTCGCCATCGGCCCACGCTGTGGGCCATCTGGGGCATCCCGCTGGCCATCAATGCCGGCGACGCCCTGTTCGCCCTCAGCCGGCTCGCCATCTATCGGCTGCTCGACGATGGGTTCGACGAACGTCGCGTGCTCGAGCTGATGCGCATCTACGACGAGACGTGCCTGGCGCTGTGCGAGGGCCAGTATCTCGACATCACGTTCGAGCGTCACGACAGTGTCACCGTCGACGCCTACCTGGAGATGATCGGCAAGAAGACGGCGGCGCTGCTCGGGGCGTCGGTACAGGCCGGCGCCATCCTGGCCACCGATGACCCCGAGGTGATCGAGGCCTACCGCCGCTTCGGCTACGACCTCGGCATGGCCTTCCAGATGGCCGACGACGTGAAGGGTACGTTCTGGGCATCGGCCGAGTCGGGCAAGCCGGAGGCCGGCGACGTTCGCCGCCGCAAGAAGACGCTCCCGGTGGTCTGGGCGCTCGAGCACGGCAGCGACGCCGATCGGGCCCGCCTGCGGGCGATCTATGCGCGCGACGAAGGCGCCGGCGCGGATGAGCCGATGTCAGACGAGCTGGTCACGGAGGTCCTCGCCATCCTCGCCCGCTGCGGCGCCCGCGAGCACGCCTCCGCCGAGGCACGCCGCTACCGCGATCGCGCGCTCGCCCTGCTCGACGAGCTGCCCTGTCCGCCGGAGCGACGGGAGGACCTCGAGCGCTTCGTGCGCTCGGTCATCGCCGCCTAGCTGTCGGCGGATGGCACCGTTCGTGCGCAACGGGGCGCCATGAAACGCGCCATCGGCTTCCTGGCGGCCGCCTTCGTGCCCGCGGTCATCGGCGCCCCGTTCGTGCGGCCGGGCTACTACGAGCGGCTGCGGAAGCCGGGCTGGGCGCCGCCGAAGCAGGCATTCGGACCGGTCTGGACGGCCCTGTACGCGCTCATCGGCACCGCCGCCTGGCTGGTGAGCCGGCGCGGCGGGTCTGAGGGGGCATTGCGCCTATGGGGCGTCCAGCTCGTGCTGAACGCGGCGTGGACGCCGCTGTTCTTCGGCGCGCGTGCGCGCGGCGCCGCCCTCGTCGAGATCGCCGTCATGTGGGCCGCCATCGTCGCGACCACCTTCGCGTTCTTCTCGCGCCGCACCCTCGCCGGCGTGCTCATGCTCCCCTATCTCGCCTGGGTCACCTTCGCCACGGCACTCACCTACGAGGTCTGGCGGCGCAACGACTGAGGGATCGGCGGCGGCTCCCCCGGCGATGGGACCCCGTAACGCTCGCCCAGCGCGCAAATTTCCAGTCGCGGCCTGTCGAATGGAACATTGCTCGCCAGGCGGACCATTACTCGGCGTTTGAGCCGATCTGAGCCATGGAATGAGCGTGGGTCTGCCCTGGCAGATGGCGAACGACCGGATAACATGCCGTCCAGCGCGCAGATTTCCAGTCGCGGGAGTCTGACGGGGCGGGCCGCCTACTCCTCCCCCGGCACCGCCTCGTCATCGGCGCCGCGCCGGCGCGAGGCGACGACCCGGGCCACCCGGCGCGGCTCGGCTGCCTCGACGATGATGCGGACGCCGTCGCGGAAGGCGACCTCGGCACCGGGGAGCGGGATCCGTCCGACGCGGTGCACGATGAACCCGCCCACGGTGTCGTAGGCCTCCTCGTCGGGCTCGTCGTCGTCGGACAGGTCGAACAGGTCGCGCAGGTCGTCCATGCTGACCCGGCCGTCGAGGCGGAAGGCCAGCTCGTCATCGGTGGAGATGTCCTCGACCGATGAGTCCTCGCTGTCGTACTCGTCCTGGATCTCGCCCACGATCTCCTCGACCACGTCCTCCATGGTCACCAGGCCGGCGGTGCCACCGTACTCGTCGACGACGATGGCGATGTGCCGCTTCGCGACCTGCATCTCGTGCAGCAGATCGTCAACCGGCTTGGACTCCGGCACGTACACCGCCGGGCGGACCAGCTCGCGGATGTCGATCGCTCCGTTGCCGCGCGAATTGCCCTTCAGGTATGGCAGCAGGTCCTTGGCGTACAGGATGCCGACGATGTTGTCCAAGCTGTCGTCGAAGACCGGCAGACGGGAGTGGCCGGCGCGCACGATCATGTCGAGCACCTCGTCGAGCGAGTCATCGACGTTGACCGCGCGGATGCCGATGCGCGGGACCATCACCTCGTGCACGCGCTTCTCGGCGAGCTCGATGACCCCGTGGATCATCTCCTTCTCCTCCTCCTCGATGCCGCCCTGCTCGGAACCGGTCTCGACCAGCAGCTTGAGCTCCTCGGTCGAGAGGTAGCCGCCCTGCGGCCGCTCGGTGCCGCCCAGCAGGCGCACGAGCAGTGAGCTGATGCGGGTCACGAACCACACGATCGGCGCGAAGAGGGTCTGGATGAGACTGATCGGGCCGGCCACCAGCAGCGCCAGGCGCTCGGGGAAGTTCAGCGCCATGGTCTTCGGCACCAGCTCGCCGACGATGATCGAGGCCAGCGCGATGACGAGCGTGACGATCACGAAGGCGATCGAGCCGGCAGCGTTCTGGATGGGCGCGAACGGAATGTCGTCGATCAGTTCGCCGAGCGCGTGGGAGAAGGTGTTGGCGCCGACGGCTCCGGCCAGGAACCCGAGGAAGGTGATCGCGATCTGGATCGTGGCCAGGAAGCGGCCGGGTTCCTCGGTCAGGCGTCGGGCGGTTCGCGCGGCGCCGCTGCCGTCATCGGCCAGCTGGCTGAGACGGTGGCGCTTGACGGTGATGAGGGACATCTCGCTGGCGGCGAAGAATCCGCCGACGAGGATCAGGATGACGACAACCAGGAGCTCCATCACAGAACCCGGTTGCCGGTGGTACTACTGCCTTCTGGCATGGGCGGAGCTGATTGTGCCTCCTCTACGGATTCCGGTCCGGCGCGCTGGGGAGCGGGGTCGCCTCCGCAGCCGGTGCGCCGTCGGGCGCGGGTTTGTGCCGGCGTCGAAGCTCGATCGGCCGTGCGGGAACGCCAACCACGGTCTTGCCCGGCGCGACGTCGCGCGTGACGACCGAGCCCGCGCCGGTGGTCGCCCCCTCGCCGATCGTGACCGGCGCCACCATCATGGTGTCGACGCCGAGCTTCACGTCGTCACCGACCACGGTGCGGTGCTTGGCAGTCCCGTCGAAGTTGGCCGTCACGGAGCCGGCGCCGATGTTGACGTTCTCGCCGACCTGCGCGTCGCCGATATAGCTGAAGTGATGCTGCTGCGTCCCCGCACCGAGGCTGCTGCGCTTGATCTCGGCGAAGTTGCCGATCCGGCAGCGCGGGCCGATCTGCGATCCCGGGCGCAGGTGCGCGTATGGGCCGATCTGGACGTCCTCGGCAACGCTCGACTCCTCGACCACGCTGGCCCAGACGCGGGTGCGCGGACCGATCCGGCTGTCGCGGACGTGCGCGTTCGGCCCGATGACCGCGTCCTGGGCGATGACCGAGTCGCCCTCCAGGATCGTCCACGGCTCGATGCGCGCGTCCTGGCCGATCTCGACGCCGGCGTCGATGCGCGTGGTCGATGGATCGACGATGGTCACGCCGTCGCGCATGTGCCGCTCGGCGATCCGCCGCCGCAGGCGCTCTTCGGCGGCCGCCAGCGCGACCCGATCGTTGATGCCGATCGCGTCCTCCGCATCCGCCGACTCGACGATGGCCGCCGGGCGTCCGTCCGCAGCGCCGAGCGCCACCAGATCGGTCAGGTAGTACTCACCCGATGCCGATGCCGCGACCCGGCCGAGCGAGACACGCAGCCAGCCGGCATCGAAGGCGTAGGTGCCGACGTTGATCTCGTCGATGGCGCGGACGGCGGCGTCGGCATCGGCCTCCTCCACCACGGCCTCGGCGCTGCCGTCGGCCCGGCGAACGATGCGGCCGTAGCCGCTCGGGTCCGGCATGCGGGCCGTGAGCAGGACCACCGGCGCACCGGTCGCCCGCTGGCGGTCCAGGAGCTCGCGATACAGCTCCGCCGGCTGGAGCGGGGCGTCGCCCATCGTCACGAGAACCGTCGCCACGTCATTCGTGAGCGACTCGAGGCCGATGCGAACCGCGTCTGCGGTGCCCCGCTGTGGCTCCTGCCGCACCGTGGTGGCGCGGCTCCCCACGGCCGCCTCCACCGCGTCGGCCCCGTGTCCGGTCACCACCACCGGACGGCCCACGCCCGCCATCGCGAGCGAGTCGAGGACGTGGTCGATCATCGCGCGGCCGGCCAGCGGATGGAGGACCTTCGGGATGCGCGAGCGCATGCGGGTACCCTGGCCGGCGGCCAGGACGATGGCCGCGGGGGCGGTCAGCTGTGAAGACACGTTGCGCGATGGTAGAGGTGGCCGATTCGCAGCGTCAACCGACCGCGACGGTCGCCACGGCCTCGATCTCGACCAGCGCGCTCTTCGGCAGGTCCTTCACCGCGAAGGCGCTGCGCGCCGGGTACGGCTCGGGGAGGATGGCCGCGTAGACCTCGTTCACGGCCGGCCAGTCGCCGATGTCGGCGAGGTAGACCGTCACCTTCACCAGCCGATCGAGCCCGCTGCCCGCGGCGATCAGGATGGCCTCGAGGTTGCGAAGCGCACGCTTGGCCTGTCCGGCGATGTCGGGCGCCAGCTCGCCGCTGGCGGGATCCATTCCGAGCTGGCCGGCGGTGAAGACGAGGTCGCCGGCGCGGATCGCCTGGCTGTACGGCCCGGCCGCCGCGGGGGCGCCATCGGTGCTGATCGCCTCTCGGTTGCTCAATCAGAGTTCCTCCTCGTCTGCTCGTTCGATCTCCGTCGCGCTCGTGCGGGTCGCGGTGATGGTCGCACGGACGCCGCGTGCCAGGACGGCCGCGGCGACGGCGGCGGCGCGATCGGGGTCGTCGTGCATGCTGAAGACCGTCGGCCCGGTCCCCGTGAGCCTGGGCGTGCCACCCGCGGCGGCGACCAGCGCGAACAGGTCGCCCAGCGCCGGCGCCAGCCGGCGCGCTGGCGCCAGCAGGTCGTTCTCCAGCCGCCCCCACTCGCCGGGCCGGAGATCCCTGAAGACATCGGCCGTCGAGAGCGTGAAGGGCGGATGGACCAGCACCACGTGTTGCCGCGTCGCGGGCGCCGGCTGAACCGCCTCGCCGATGCCGGTGACGCGGGCGGCGGCAACCTCGGCGGCGAAGAACGGCACGTCGGCGCCGATCGCGGCGAGCTCGGCCAGCTGCTCCGCATCGGGCGCCGCCCGTTCACCGCGCCATGCGCGGCCGAGCCGCCAGGCGGCGGCAGAGTCCGACGATCCGCCACCCAGGCCCGCGGCCCTCGGCACGCGCTTCTCGAGCGTCAGGCAGGCGACGTCAGGCTCAGCGCCAAGTCCGGCAACGAGACCGCGCCAGGCGAGGTTGTCGTGGCCGGGCGGGACGCCATCGGTGACGCCCTCGACCCGCAGCCCGCTGCACCCGGGCATGAGCAGCAGCCGATCCGCCAGGTCGAGCAGCACCATCTCGCTCTCGAGGAGGTGAAGGCCGTCGTCGCGGCGGCCGACGACACGCAACGACAGGTTCAGCTTTGCCGGAGCGTCGAGCCGCAGCGCGACGTTCACAGGCGTGGTCCGAGGTCGGCCGCCAGGCACGCCCACTCGTCGACGCTGAGCGTCTGCGGACGCCGCTCGGGATCGACGCCACAGGCGGCGAGCGCGGCCTCGACCACGTCCCGATCGACGGGCAGCTCCCGCGTCAGGCCGTTGTGGACCTGCTTGCGACGCTGGCGGAAGCCGGCCTGCACGATCCGGTAGAACGGCTCACGGCCCTCGCCCACCGGCACTACCGGCTCGTCGCGGCGTCGGAGCCGCAGCACCGCCGAGTCGACGTCCGGCGCGGGCTCGAAGGCATCGGCCGGGACACGCGCGACCACCTCGGCGCTGGCCACGTTCTGGGCGAATACCGACAGGTAGCTCATCTGCCCGGGCGGCGCGGCGACACGTTCGGCAACCTCGAGCTGGACCAGGAGCACCGTGAGGTCCGGCGGCCGCTCGCCCTCCAGGAACGCATGCAGGAGCGGGCTGGTGATGTGATACGGGATGTTCGCGACGACCTTGAACCGCTCGCCGGGAAACATCTCGCGCGGGTGGAGGGAGAGCGCATCGGCCTCGATCAGCTCGAAGCCGGCCACCGCATACAGCTCGCGGCGAAGGTATTCGGCCAGGCGCGCGTCGAGCTCGACCGCCAGGACCGATGCGCCCGCCGCGAGGAGCCGGCGAGTGAGCACCCCGAGGCCCGGACCGATCTCGACGACGCGGTCGCCCGGTGACAGCTCGGCGGCGTCGACGATGGCATCCAGCGCGGTCGGATCGGTCAGGAAGTTCTGGCTGAGGCTCTTGCGCGGCCGCAGGCGCTCGGCTCCCATCAGCCGGCGCAGCTGCCCGGGCGTCGGCGGGACGAGGCGATCCGGCGCCAGCGGATCCGTCACAGACCGTCCAACCACGGCAGTGACAGGTTCGGGATCGCCTCGAGCGTTGCGTCGGCGCGGTCACCGGCCGC
>JAICRD010000113.1 GCA_025937535.1 Chloroflexota bacterium
ATCTTCGCCCGATAGCGTTCCACCTCCACGAAACAAGCGAGGTCGGCCGACGAATAGGTCGCGACCCGCTCGAATCCGACGATCTTCCCATCCCGGTAATGAGTCGCTGCCCGCGTAGCCGCGTCCGCCACTGCATCCCAGCCGCGAACGAAGGGACCAAAGGGATTTCCGAGCGTTACATCCTCGGCGCGGGAAAACAGATCCACCGCCGGCTGCGGGTTCCCCACCACGAATGCCTCGAGGGCGGCGTGCATCTTCTCGATGACCCCTTCCGCGCCCGCTACGGCGGCGACGTAGTCCACATCGTCCGACGTCATGCCGGCAGTATCCGCCGCGCGGCAAGTGGGCCGACCGCCATGGGTGTCTCTGGCCACCCCAGGGCTGCGTCGCTGCGCCGGTGGCCATCCCTTCCGCCTGCTTCCGGCCGATTCGGCAGGAAGCCGGACCTAATCGCTTGCCTCGTCCCGAGCCACCCGGGCGCGGCGCTTGCCCTCGTGCATCGCCTGGACCCGCGCGACCGGGATGCCGTGTCCCTCCGCGATGAGATCGGGCGGTAGCCGTTGGGGTCTGGGCATGTGCTCCGCCCACGGATCACGTTTGCCGAGCCGCTCAGGCGCGGTGTGAATGGTGAAGTCGGCTGGCGTGATCGCGTCGAGGTCCTCCCAGTCCACCGGGAAGGACACCGGGACACCGGGCCGGGCGCGCGGGCTGTAGGCCGAGATGACGGTGGCGCCGCCGACGCGGGTGGCGTCGACGAACACCTTGCCGCCGCGATCGGCCCTGACGAACGCGGTCGTGGCGATGTCGGGATCGAGCTGCTCGGCGCGGGCGGCGATCGCCCGTGTGGCAGCGGCCGCGTCCTCCATGGACGCCCTGGCATCGATCGGCACGAAGACGTGCAGCCCCTTGGCGCCGCTCGTCTTCACTGCGCCGCTCAGCCCCACATCGGCGAGCGCCTGTCGAACCGCCTGAGCTGCGCGGACCGCCATGGCGAAGGCATCGGCTTTCGGCGGGTCCAGGTCGAGCACCAGGTGGGTGACGCGATCGGGTCGGTCGACGCGCACGAGCGCCGGGTGGTACTCGATCGCGCGCTGGTTCGCGAACCACAGCAGGGTTCGCCGGTCATTGCACAGCGCGTACGAGACGTTTCGCTTCGACGACTCCGCCCACCACTGGACGGTGCGGACCCAGTCCGGGGTGTACTTCGGCACGTTCTTCTGCATGAAGGCTTCCTGGCCGCGATGCACCCGGATGACCGACAGCGGACGGTCCTCGAGGACCGGCAGGATCCGATCGCTGATGGCATCGAGGTAGTCCACCAGGTCGCGCTTCGTCGCGCCGGCTTCGTCGAACAGTGGCTGATCGAGGTTGGTCAGCTCGACGCCGTCGCGCGTTTCGTCGGGACTCGTGCTCATCGCGCGTCAGACGCTAACACCGCGGTCGACGCCATGGCGAAGGCGCACATCGGCCGTCAGATCAGGCGACTGCCTCGATCGGCTTTTTCCGCCGCGCGCTTCTGTCGCAGCATCTCCTTGACCCCGCGGATCGTGGCGTAGTCCACGAGCCCGCCGAGGATGGCGACGAGCGGCACGCCGATGACGGCGACGATGAGGAAGATCGTGTCCACTGACTCTGGCATGCCGATGATGGCGGAAGCGAGGAGGAGCAGCATCGGCGTCAGATAGATGAGGCCCAGGAGCGCACCCGTCTGGACGCCGCTCAGCTTGCCGTCGACCCATCGGTTGATGATCCAGCCGCGGGCGGTGAAGCGCAGACCAAAGAAGACCAACATCGCCCCGACCGCCAGCGCGATCTCCCACCGCATGACAAAAACGATATCAGCCGCCGCTACGGCTGGACTCGTCCGCCTACTATCCGCTCACGCTTGGAGAGACCGGATGATTGCCGCAGGTTGGCTCGCCATCGTCCTCGCCGTCGTAGCCGTCGCGACCGTCGTCAGTCTCGTCATCTTCTTCACCGTCGGCGGTCCGTTCGGATCCCTGAACGACGCGGGAAACGCGCTCATCGGTCTGCTGAGCGCAGCGTTGGCGATCATGCTCGTCAGCCAGGCCGGTAGCTGGATGGCTGCAGTCGCCGCGGTCATCGGCGCAGCGTTGATGGTTTGGGGCTCGTGGCTGGTGATGTCGGGCACGACCGGCTTCGTGTTGGCCGGCTTCGTGTCGACGGCCGGGTTCGGGTTCATCGGCCTCTGGCTGGCGCTGGTGGCGTGGGAGCCGACCGCCGAGGCGCTGTTCGGGCCGCTCCTGGCGGTCGCGCGTATCGCCGCGGTCGCGATGATCATTGGCGGGCTCGTCGCGATTCCGGCCGGCCTCATGCGGATCGATTCGTACGAGTCGATGCCCGGTTGGGTGTGGCTGTTCTCGATCGGCTGGCTCGGCGTCTACGTCCTCTACCCGGTCGTCACCTTCGGTCTCGGCCGCAACCTCATCGGCGACTGACTCGCAATGGCCGCTGATGAACGATCAAGCGGCGCGGATGGAACGCGCCCCGCGACGGTCGACGACATCCACGAGATAGCACTGTCGCTGCCCGGCGTGACCCTCTACGACACCGGGGGAAAGCCGGGTCCGGTCGTCTACCAGGTGAGCCGCCGCAGCTTCATCTTCTTCCGGAATCCTCGGCCCGACGCGGTCGATCCCGAGACCGGAGCGCGGTACACCGATGTCATCGTGTTCTGGGTCGCGTCCGAGCTCGAGAAGGAGGCGATCCTCTCCGACTCCTCCCTGCCGTTCTTCACCACGCCGCATTTCGAGGGCCACCCCTCCGTGCTCGTCCGCGCGTCGCGCCTCGGCGAGATGAGCCGCGATGACCTCGCCGGCTTCGTCGAGGGCGCCTGGCTATCCCGCGCGGGCCCGCGGACGATTGCCAAGTGGGAGAGAGCGCGTTCGTGAGGCTGTGGCGTTGCAAGCCACCGGTAGGATCGGCCGCATGCCGAGCGTCCGCGTTGCGGAGCACAGCGATCTACCACCAGACGTCGTGCTGGCGGCGGCGCGTGACTTCTCCGAGCAGCGGGCCGATCGGTGGCCTGACGTCCACCTTGAGCACCTCAGGATCCACGAGATGGGCGACACATGGGCCGAGGTGACCGAGGGCAACCCCTGGCCGATCGGCGTTGTCTGGGAACGGCTTCGCTACGACTGGTCGGACCCACACGCGCTGCGCGGCACGGTGGTGGACTCCAACCTCTTCAAGCCCGGCAGCACGTGGGAGCTGTGGGCGACGCCGGAGGATGGCGGGAGCCGAGTTGAGGTTCGCGCGAATCGGCATCTGCGCGGTCGAGGATTGCTGCTCTATCCGTTCTTTCCGACCGGCGTTGCCGCATCGACCGTCCGAGACCACCTGAAGCACTTCCTGGCGAACATCTAGAGCGGGATACGGACCTGTTATGGACATCCTTCTGCTGCGGCTAGAGTCGCGCGTTGCCGGATGGTTGGTGCTCGCCGGTCTGACTATCGCCATCGTCTGCATGGCGACCGCCCGCAACTGGGGCGTCATCATCTGATCACGCTCGGGCGATCGGAAAGGCGATGTCGCAGAACGGCTCGTCGGGCGGCGCATCACCATCCACGAAGTAGACCTCGCGTGGGGAACCGGCCATCTCGCTTCCCTCGTCCTTGATCCAGCGCTCGACCGCCGCATAGGCATCGAGGATGCCGGGGAAGTCAAGCTGCTGGCGCGTGATGACGGTGTACGCCTCACGATGGGCTTCCTCGGTGCGAGTGCTGATCTCGCCGGACGCGCCGACGGTGCCTCGGAAAGGGAGACACAGCTCGACCGGGCCATCGGCGTCGTTGTTGACCTCGCCGTGGTAGACCACGAAGAAGGCGCCGTCGCGTTTTGCATCGGCTTCGCGGATGGCCGTCTGGAGGCGGTTGAATCCGTCCTCGATGAAGGCCGGCAGATCGCCGACCGTGAGGCTGCGCTGGATGGTGGCGACCTCTTGGGCCGGCACGTCACGGGTGTCCACGCTGTACATCGGTTCTCCTCGACCCTCGAGATGGCGCTCGAGATACGCGACGAGCCGTCGTTTCACCGCCGCGTCCGCTTCGATCTCCGCCCAGAAGGTGGCGATCTCGCGGGCGGCTTCGGAACCTGGCAGCTCCAGCACCTGGCCGATGCGCGCCAGCGGCATGTCGAGCCGCCGCAGGAGACCGATGAGGCGCGCTCGCTCGATCTGCCCGGCGCGGTAGAAGCGGTAGCCGCTCTCGGGATCGACCCACGCCGGTGCCAGGAGCCCGAGCTCCGCGTAGACGCGCAGTGCCTTGTGGCTGAGCCGGCTACGACGCGCGAACGCGCCGATCGAGAGGAGGTCCAGGGCGGCGGTGAGGCTCATCGCGCCCCATCCTGACGTCGGCCCCAGGGTCCGAGTCAAGAGGCGGCACGGAGCGCCCCGCTACATTTCCTCTCTGAACGGGGCGCGCCATTCGGGCGGTTCGAACTCGGGGGCGAAGAAGGCGCGCGATCGTGCCAGCTTCCCGTCACGTAGCTCGTAGATGTTCACGACCCACCACCACGAACCATCGGGGTAGTGGACGCGGATGATCGCCGTCCCACGGTCGCCGCTGCCATTGATGCCGATGACCGTGTAGGTCGGCGTCAGCGCATACGTCGTCCCGCCGATGACCTCCTTCAGCTCGGAGCTCCCGGGCTCGAGATCGGGATAGTTCTTGAACTGCGCCACGATGTTCCGCAGCCCGCGGAACATCTCCCGGGACTGCGGGTACTCCATCGTGGCGTCGTCGTGGACGTAGTCGCCCATGCGGTCCCATTCCTGGGTGCTGAGAACGTCGCTGAAGCCGAGGAAGTAGTGCGTGTGATCGGTGTCGGTCATTGCGTCGTGAGTGCCTCGGCTTCGCGAGATGTGAACGCGCACGACCGAAGGCTGGCAAGCGCCGCCTCGTGTGCGCCGATGAACTTCGTCAGCGCCATGCGCCGCACATCGGCAGGCAATTCGTCCCGCGAGGCCAGCTGCCGATACCCAGCGTGAGTCATGTACGCGTCGACCACGGTCCTCAGGTCTGCCGCGCGGAGCAACGTCGCAAGCTCGGGCAGGAGGCGCTCGAAGGAAGACCGATCCAGATCGGCAAACAGCGCGTGATCATGTGCGACCGTGATGGCCGCGCGGTTGACGTCGAGCTCGAAGTACACCGCCTTGGCCGCGTTTCGCGCCTGCCGCATGAACTGGCGGCGCTGAATGTAAAGGCCCACCAGGAGCCAGCCCATCACGCCGACGAAAGAGCCGATGATCCCCGGAAGGAGGTCGCGAATCTCCATGCTGCGCGGAGTATCGGCGCTGCGCCCGTCGTTGGCGAGAGGGATTCAGCTGGACCGCGGCACGTATCTGCCGTGCAGGTGGATTCCGGTGATCTCATCGGTGTCCGGGTCGCGGGTGAAGAAGCCGCGCTCGCGGTGGTGCGAGCCCTCGGTGACGATGTAGCGATCGGTATCGGGCAGCATGCGAAGCGGGATCGGCGGCTCCACGTAGTCGGCGTCGTCGCCCAGCTGCGCGACGAACTCGGGCGACGGGGTGACCGTGAGCAGCAGGTGGTCGCCCTCGACCGCGACGTCAACCAGCGCCGATGCGTTCGCGTAGTGGCCGGCATACGGGTCGAGCGCCTCGGCATCGCGCGCCTCGGGCACCGGATCGGTCTTGACCAGCCCCAGGTAGTGCTCGAGCGCCCAGTCACGGATGCGGCGGTTGAAGAGGGGACCGTTCGGCTCGGCGTTCGTGAGCGACACGATGGCGAACCGATGAGAAGGCACCATGGTGAAGCCGGCGTACTGCCCGTTCGTCGAGCCTCCGTGCGCGACGACCTTCGTGCCGCCGATGTCGCTCAGCAGCCACGAGATGCCGACCGCATCGCCGAGGTCGGAGCCCGGGGAGTGTGCCGTCGGCTCCTGCATCCGGCAGATCAGATCGGTGCTGACCACCTGGGTGCCGTCGTTGGTACGGCCGCCATCGAGGTGGAATCGGGCCCAACGGACCTGGTCCGGCGCGGTGGCGGACAGGCCACCCATCGGATTGCCGCTGCGTGCCATGGCCCACGGACGGAGGACCTTGATCGAACCATCGTCCTCCCGCCGATGCCCGACGACGAAGCGTCGCGTCATCACGTCGTTCGCGAAGAACAGGGTGTCGTTCAACCCGACCGGATCCAGGACGAGCTCCTTCATCGCCCGCTCGTACACCTTGCCGGTGACCTTCTCGATGATTCGCCCGGCCAGGCTGAGCGAGGCGTTGTTGTAGGACACCACAAAGCCGGGTGGCGTCAGCTGCCGCAGCTGGGCCATGTTCGCGACGTAGCGGGCGATCGCGTCGTCGCCCTCGCCGGTATCGGTGAAGTCGTCGCCCTCCCAGCCGGCGGTGTGGTTCAGCAGCTGGAGGACGGTGATCGTCTCGGCGACGTGCTCGTCCTGGAGGCGCAGCTCCGGCACATAGGTGCGAACCGGCGCATCCAGGTCGACCGTGCCCTCCTCGACCAGGCGAAGGATGGCGACCGATGTGAACGTCTTGCCGGTCGAGCCGAACTGGAACAGCGTCGCGCCGTCCACAGGCAGCGGATTCTCGATGCTCGTGACGCCGTGGTAGGCGTACTGCTCGTCATCGGCCCGGACGATGCCGACGGCAACCCCGGGAACGCCGAGCTCCTCGGCCAGGTCGCGTACGGTCTCGGTGATCTCCCCGTCGATGCGCCGGATAGTACGGCACCGGTACCGGTGCGCGTTCGGGATGGGGTCTCTGCTCGTTAGCTTGCTGTGGGGCGTATCGGCCAGGAAGTGGCCGTTTCTATACCGCGGCTGGCAGGAACGGCCAAGATCGGGTCCGAATCGGCGTCCTGCCTGGCCGTTCGTCCCGGCACCGAGCCAAATCGGCCAGGAAGTGGCCGTTACTCCCACCAGCGAGCCAACTGCCCGCGCGAGTCTGCTTGTGACGGTTGACAGGCAAGTAACGACTTGCCTATTGTCACGCGGTGGGAGATGTCTTCAAGGCGCTGTCGGATGCGACGCGGCGCACGATCCTGGACGAGCTGACCGATCGCGACGGCCAG
>JAICRD010000247.1 GCA_025937535.1 Chloroflexota bacterium
AGGTCGGGACCCGAGAGCACGGCGCCCTCCGCGGCATCACCGGCAGCCTCGATCCAGTCGGGGCTCAGGATGCCGTCCGCGCCTCCGAGGACGGTGTCCTCGAGGCCCGGCGTCTCGCGCGCCTGCTGGGTGATCAGGGCACCCTCGGCCACGAAGATCGGGAAGTAGAGGAACTCGGGCGAGTCGGCGGCGATGTTCCCCAGCACGCCGCTGAAGTCGGTATCGCCGACGCTGATGGCTTCCTCAGCGGTGATCGTGCCGCCGTAATCCTCGGCGAAGGACTTCGCGAAGACCGCGGCGAGCTGGTCGGCATACGCCGAGCCGTCGTCGATCGTGGCCGCGGTCGTCGCGCCGAGGACCTCGCTCACGAACTGCGCCATGGCGGCGCCCTGGATCGAGTCGTTGTGCGCGGTGCGCGCGTAGAACGGCTCGTGGGTCTCGGGCGCGGTCAGCGACGGTGCCGTGTTCGACGACGACACCAGCATGATGCCCTCGGCGCTCAGGATCTCGGCCGCCGGGATGCCGGCGCTCGAGCAGCTGGTACCGATGACTGCCGCGATGTTCTCGACCGACAGGAGCGCGCGCGCGGCGGCGGTGCCGCCCTCGGTCGAGCAGCCGTCGTCCTGGTGGTTGAACTCGACGTCGTGGCCAGCGATCTGCGGCCGCATCTGCTGCGCGACCTGGGCGCCGTACTGGCTGTCGAGCCCGAGCGACTCGTTCGCGCCGGTGATGACCATCGCGGTGCCGATCAAGATCGGATCACCCTCGGCGAGCTCGATGCAACCGAACTCGTCGGCGTCACAGTCGGCGGCCGAACCGGTCCCGCCGTTGCCGCCATCCGAGGCCGCGGCGCTCTCGCCGGGCTCCTCGCTGGCGCCTGTGCTCGCCCCACCGCCGCTCGAACAAGCGGCGAGGACCAGCATCAGCACGACGAGGATGCCGCTCCATCGCATGTACTTCTGCATCCGAATCCTTCCTCCAATGGGTTTGCTCGGGGCACGTCGCGCATGCGCGGACCCGGCCTGTCAAGGTGCGCGGCATCATACCGGCGCACCAACGCGCGGCGCAATACGTATCCGCCGCGCGTGAAACCTACGGCATCTTCCCTCACGGGGTTCAACGCCGTCCATGGTATCCTCGCATGGGTTGTCCAGCAGCACGCGCTGCGATCGCACCCGATGAGGCCTTCCTTGGAGGTTCGCGTCCGAAACGCTCGACACACCGATCTCGACGCTGCCGCCCGCCTGCTGGCGCGCGACGCGGATGATCGCGACGCCGAGCTGGACGTCGACTACCTGCGCAACCTGCTCTTCGTTCCGCCAGCCACGGTCGTCGTGGCCGAAGCCGAACGCCGGGTCGTGGGCGTGGGGGTCCTCGCCATCAGGCCATCGGTGCGATCAGGTCCATTCGTCGGCGTGATCGACGAGATGGGAGTGGCGCAAGCGGAGCTGGCCACCGCCGATCGGCGCCAGGTGGCCGACGAGATCGTCGAGCACCTCGCCACATCGGCAAGAAACAAAGGCTGCACGCGCGTGGAGGTATCCGAACCGCTGGCATCCGCAGAACCGTCGCTCTGGAAGCGACATCGGTTCGCGAGCCGCGGACGAAGCCTGGGACGGACTCTGGCCTGAGACATCGGCTGAGCCGCCCACCCGCATCGGCCATATCACATACCTACAGGAGAAGAGCTCTACCGTGAGCAAGAACGTGGCGATGTTTGTTGACGTCGCCAACATGTACTACGCGGCTCGAGGCCAGGACGTCGACGTCGATTACGTCGCCCTCCTCAAGCACGCGACCAAGGGGCGCGACCTGATTCGCGCCTATGCCTATACCGGGCTGGACCCGGAAAACGAGAACCAGCGGAAGTTCATCGACTTCCTTGGCAAGAACGGCTACAAGCCCGTCGTCAAGGACATCCGCAAGTTCGGCGACGGCCGGATGAAGGCGAACCTCGACATCGAGCTGGTGGTGGACCTGTTCCGCCTGGCCGATCGGATGGACATCGCCGTCATCG
>JAICRD010000123.1 GCA_025937535.1 Chloroflexota bacterium
GGTCGTGCGTGTGGAGGGTGACTACGACGCGGCCGTCCGCCGTGCCGCCGAGTTCGCCGGCGAGCGGGTCGAGCGGGGCGAACGCCAGCTCGTGCAGGACACCGCGTGGGACGGGTACGAGCAGGTCCCGGCCTGGATCGTCGAGGGCTACGAGACGCTGCTCGCCGAGGTGGACGCGGATCTCGACCAGCCTCCCGACCTGGTGGCCGTCCCGGTCGGCGTCGGCTCGCTGGCCGAGGCCGTCGTACGCCACTATCGGCGTCCCGATTCAGCGCGCCCGAGCCTCCTGTCGGTCGAGCCCGATACGGCCGCGTGCGTCCTGGCCAGCCTGGCCGCCGACCGCCCCGTCACGGTGCCAACGGCGGACACCGTCATGGCGGGCCTGAACTGCGGCACCGTCTCGAGCGCGGCATGGCCGGTGCTCCGCGCCGGATGCGATGCAGCGGTGTCCGTCAGCGACGCCGATGCGCTGCGCGCCGTCCACGACCTTGCGCGGGTGGGCATCTCGTCGGGCCCGAGCGGTGCAGCGACGCTCGCTGGCGTTCGGGCCGCGTTGACGGACGCCGCGCGACGCAGCGAGCTCGGAGTGGATCGTGACGCCGTCGTGGTGCTCCTGAGCACGGAAGCCCGGCCGCCCGAGTACGCCTCGGAACCCGGCTGAAATGGCTCGCAGCGTTGACCATTTGTTCGATTCCGGGTATCATCCGCCGGCAATTCGCGTACGTTTGCAGGGCCACCCGTCCGTGATCGGAAGGTGGCCTTGTTGTTGAAGGAGAGCAGACACTGGCAAGGGACCTCCGCGTCAATGAAATGATCCGCATCCGCGAGGTACGGGTCATCGATGATCAAGGTGAGCAGCTCGGCGTCATGCCCACGGCCAAGGCGCTCGCCCTCGCCCAGGAGAAGGGGCTCGACCTCGTCGAGGTTGCGCCCACCGCGGTCCCACCGGTCTGCAGGATCCTCGACTACGGCCAGTACAAGTACGAGCTGCAGAAGCGCGAGCGCGAACAGAAGAAGAAGCAGAAGTCGCAGACCTTCAAGGAGGTCCGGCTGGGCGTCAAAGTCGATGTCCACGACCTCCAGGTCAAGGCACGGCGCGCGGCGCAGTTCCTCGATCATGGGGATCGCGTGAAGGTCACCGTCCGGTTCCGCGGGCGCGAGATCAGCCACGCCAACCTGGGGCGCGACCTGCTGATGCGGACCGCCGAGCTCCTGACCGAGCACGGCACCATCGAGCGGCAGCCGCTGCTCGAGGGCCGCAGCATGTATATCGTGATGGCGCCGCTCGAGAAGCGGCCGGACAAGAAGACCGATGCCGAGGGCGAGGTGCCGTCGGCGGAGACCATCGGCGACGCGATCGCCGCCAAGGGTGCCATGCCCCAGGCGACGACCGAGGCGCCGGCACAGCAGGGACCGTAGACGAACCAATGCCGAAGATGAAGACCCACAAGGGCACGGCGAAGCGCTACCGGAAGACCGGCTCGGGCAAGTGGGTCCGGCCGAAGGCCTGGCGCGGGCACCACCTGGAGATCAAGTCGAGCCGCCGCACGCGCCGCTACGCCGGCATGGCGAACGTCTCGGACGCGCATACGAGCCAGCTCGAGCGCCTCATGCCGTACGCCGGCAAGGGGAAGTAGCCGATGGCCCGAGTCAAGCGCGGCGTCGCCGCGCACCGGCGCCACAAGCGCCTCCTGAACCAGGCCGAGGGCCGGCGCGGGACGCGCTCCACGCTCGTGCGGCCGGCGCGCGAGGCCCTCATCCACGCCCTCGTCTACGCCTATCGCGACCGGCGTGACCGCAAGCGCGACATGCGCCGCCTCTGGATCGAGCGCATCAACGCCGCCTCTCGCCAGCACGGCCTGCCGTACGGCCGCTTCATCGCCGGCCTGCGCACCGCGGGCGTCGAGGTCAACCGAAAGATCCTGGCCGACATGGCCGTTCGCGAGCCCGCCGCCTTCGCGGCCATGGTCGCGACCGCCAAGTCCTCCTTTACCAGCTGACCGGCGTCCTCGACGCCGGTCCCACCGACCCTGTCCCGGAATCCGGGGCGGGGTCGTTCGTTTTCACCGATGATTGAGCACGGACCGATGACGCACCCATCCGAGAACAGCAGATGAGCGACCTTCGCGGCGAGCTGGAGGCCGTGGAACGTGCCACCGGCGAGCGCCTGTCGTCCGCCGGCAGCGAGGCCGAGATCGAGTCGATTCGTCACGATCTCTTCGGCCGCTCCGGCCAGCTGACCATGCTGATGAAGCAGCTTGGATCGGTCCCCGCCGAGGATCGTCCCGCGCTGGGGCAGCTGGCGAACGAGATCCGCGGCCGCCTGGAGTCGGAGATCGGGGATCGACTGAAGGCCCTTCGAGCGAGCGGGCTGGAGGATCGGCTGGCCGGCGAGGCGATCGACATGAGCGCGCCCGGACGGCCGATGGCCGTCGGCCATCTTCATCCTGTCCTGACCACCATCCGCGACCTGCGCGAGATCTTCCACGCCTACGGTTTCGAGGTCTTCGAAGGACCCGAGATCGAGACCGACGAATACAACTTCGAGCTGCTCAACATCCCGCCCGATCACCCGGCGCGCGACCTGTGGGACACCCTGTACGTGGCCGAACCCGGCAGCGTCGAGGCCGGCATGCCGACGCCGGCGACGGACGGCACCATCCTGCGGACGCACACCTCGCCGACGCAAATCCGCGCGATGCGCGCGCTCGAGCCGCCGATCCGCGTCCTCACCCCCGGCCGCTGCTTCAGGTACGAGGCGGTGGATGCCAGCCACGGTTTCGAGTTCTTCCAGGTCGAGGGGCTCGTGGTCGACCGCGACACGAGCCTGGCCGACCTGAAGGGCATGCTGGAGGAGGTGGCGCGTGCCCTGTACGGCCGCGACGTGGCGACGCGTTTCCGCCCCGGCTATTACCCGTTCACCGAGCCGAGCGTCGCATTCGACATCGGCTGCCTGGTGTGCGGTGGGCAGGGCTGTCCGGCCTGCAAGCGAAGCGGGTGGATGACGATCCTGGGTGCCGGCATGGTGCATCCGACCGTGCTCCGCAACGGCGGCTTCGATCCGGACGAGTACCAGGGCTATGCCTTCGGCATGGGGCCCGACCGGATGACGATGCTGCGCCACGGCATCGGTGACATCCGGCTCTTCTTCGGCGCCGACCTGCGCTTCGTCACGCAGTTCGCGGAGGGTCGCTGAGGTGCGCGTCCCGCTCTCCTGGCTGCGCGACTACGTCGACATCGAGCTGTCGCCCCGGCAGCTCGCCGAGGCGCTGACCATGCGCGGCATGGAGGCAGCCGTCGAAACGACCGGTGCCGACTGGACCGATGTCGTGGTTGGTCGCCTGGTCGACGTCGAGCGCCATCCGGATGCCGACACCCTGTGGCTCACGAAGGTCGACATCGGCGGCGACGACGGGCCGATCGAGATCGTGTGCGGCGCGCAGAATCTCGAGGTCGGCCAGCTCGTCCCGGCCGCGCTGGTCGGCTCGGTGCTGCCCGGCGATCGGCGGATCGAGCGCACGAAGATCCGCGGCGTGGTGAGCAACGGGATGTTGTGCAGCGCGATCGAGCTGGGCCTCGGCACGGATGCGGACGGCATTCACATCCTCGGCCGTGCGGGGGACATCCCGGTCGGCACGCCGCTGGCCGAGGTCGTCGGCGAGACCGTGCTGGACGTCGACGTCAAACCCAATCGCGGTGACGCGCTCTCGATGGTGGGTCTTGCGCGCGAGATCGCCGCGTTCACCGGCGCCGAGTTGCGGCTGCCATCGGTGACGGTCGAGGAATCCGGCGAGCCGACGGCGGCCCACGTCAGCGTGCGGATCGACGAGCCCGAGCTCAACCCGCGCTTCACGGCGCGCTGGTTCGATGGCGTCGTGAACGGCCCGTCGCCGGAGTGGATGCAGCGACGGCTGGTCGCCGCCGGAATGCGGCCGATCAGCGCGGTGGTGGACGTCACCAACTACGTCATGCACGAGCTCGGTCAGCCGATGCACGCCTACGACGCCGACGCCGTTCCTGCCGGCGAGATCGTCGTGCGCCGCGCGGCCGGCGCGGAACGGCTGACGACCATCGATCACGTCGAGCGGACCCTCGACGAGCGGATGCTGGTCATCGCGGACCGCGAGCGGGCCATCGGGCTGGCCGGGATCATGGGCGGCGCCTCGACCGAGGTGACCGAAGCCACGCGCCGCATCATCCTCGAGTCGGCGATCTTCCACGGCCCGACGATCCGCAACACGGCTCGCCGGCTGGGCCTGCGTTCCGAGGCGAGCATGCGGCACGAGAAGGGAATCGGGCACGACCTGCCACGGTTCGCGGCCGATCGCGCGGCGTCGCTCATCGCCGAGATCACCGGGGCATCGGTCGGCCGCGGCATCGTCGACAACGATCCGGAGCCGAAGCCGGCGAGGCGCATCGACGTGCGCGTCGACCGGCTCAACCGACTGCTCGGGGTCGAGCTCGATGCCGCGGCCATCGGCGAGCTGCTCGCGCCGCTCGGATTCGACGTGTCAGGCACTGGCGACGAGGTGGTGGTCGGCGTGCCGTCGCATCGGCTCGACGTGAGCGCCCCGGCGGACGTCGCGGAGGAAGTGGCGCGCGCGTACGGCTACGAGCGCATCGAGGGACGGCTGCCGTACGCCGCATTGCCGGCGTATCGAGAGGACCCGAGTGCGGGCCGCAACCGCGCACGGCGCGTGCTGGCCGGCATGGGCCTCGACGAGGTCCTGACCTACGCGCTCATCGGCCCCGACGACCTGGTGCGCAGCGGGCTGGAGGCCGCCGACGCACGCCTCGTCCGCATCTACAACCCGCTCAGCGCCGACCACGCCATCTTGCGACCGTCGATGACCCCGTCGATGCTGGCCGCGCTGGCCGAGAACGCGCGCCGTCGACGATCGGACGCCTGGCTGTTCGAGCTCGGCAAGGTGTACTGGTATCGACCCGACGGTCCGGAGACACCGCGCGAGACGCGGTCCGACACGGCCGGCACGGGCCGCTACGAGTCGTGGGAGCTCGGCATCATCCTCTCGGGTCGTGCCGCTCCACCAGCCCCGGGCGAGGATGCCGTGTCGGCGGACGTGGCCGCGATCCAGGGCGTCGTGGATGCGCTGCACGACGCGCTCGGCGCTCCACGACCCGCTTACCGGGCCGAGGATCCGAATGATCGCCACCCACACCGACATCCGGGTCGCACGGGCCTGATCGTCGATGCTGCCGGCCGCCCGTACGGCTCGCTCGGCGAGGTCCATCCACGCGTCGTGGAGGCGTGGGGCCTGGTTGGGCGTCCCGTCGACGCGTCGATCAGCATCGACCGGCTGCTGGACCTCGTGCCCGCGGAGACGCGGTCGCGGCCGATCCCGAGCGCGCAGCCGGTGGACCGGGACCTCGCCGTGGTCGTCGACGAGGGCACCCCGCTCGGGGAGGTCCTGCGCGTGGCACGCATGAGCGCCGGTCCGCTGCTCGACGAGCTCCGGCCATTCGACATCTACCGCGGCGAGCAGATCGGTCCCGGACGGGTCAGCTACGCGCTGGCGTTCCGCTTCCAGCCGCTCGAGGCGGGGGAGGAGCGCGCGGTCGACAAGGCGCTCAACAAGGTCCGCGGCTCTCTGCAGCACCATCTCGGGGCCGAGATCCGGTAGGAGCATCGTTCCTTGTCGCGCTCGACGGCGGGCTGGTACCCTTGCGCCCGCCCGGGCCGGCATCCTTCGCGCCCGGCGCTCATCGGCGAAGGAGGGGTCGGGGCGTGGAGCTGCTCGCGCGGCTGAACTGGGTCGACCTGGCGATCATCCTGGTCCTGGCCGGCGGCGTGTTCGTCGGCTTCACACAGGGCATGATCCGCTACGTCCTGAACGCGATCGCCGTCATCGTCGCCTTCGTGCTGGCTGCACAGCTGAAGGGGCCGATCCTGGACCTGCTGCGCTTCTGGACCGCCTTCACCCCCGAGGGACGCGAGCTGCTGGTCTTCGTGCTGCTGTTCTTCGGCTTCGTGATCGCCGGCTGGTTCGCGATCCGCGCACTCTATCGGCGCACGCGCCTCCCGATCGCCAAGCAGCTCGATGAGCTGGGCGGCGCGATCTTCGGGCTCATCTTCGTGGCCATGGTCATCAGCTTCCAGCTGGTCGTCTACGACAGCTTCTTCCGTGGCGGCGGCGAGACCGGCGGCTGGGTCGCGAGCTACTACGACGCGCTGAACAGCTCGCTCATCGTCGCCTTCCTGCGCGAGACCGTGATCCCCACCGCCGGATTCCTGGCGCGCCCGTTCGTGCCGGACGAGATCGCCCTGCTCCTCTTCCCGTGAGCGTGGCGCCGGCCGGTCCGCCGGCCACGCCCGACCGCACC
>JAICRD010000225.1 GCA_025937535.1 Chloroflexota bacterium
AGCGGCGTGTCGTCTCGGCCCGGATGGTGGCCCGCAGCGGGCCGTCCTCCAGCAGCCGAACGCGGTCCGCCTCGAACGCGTCCTCGCCGCGACCGAAGTGCGTCACGCCGTGGCTCCACGTGTCGCTGCGGTCCTCTGCCACGACGGCGCACCCAGCGGGTCCGGAGAACACGTCGCGCCCGCCACGCCGGTCGTGGAGCCGCGCGATCCACCCACGCTCGGGGTCGATCTCCAGCCGCCATCGGCTACTCTCGATCCAGGTGTCGCCGGCCGTCACGTCGTTAGGCGCGTCGGCCGAGCCCGTGCCGGGACGGGGGCCGTGGCCGGTCGTGACCTGCTCGGCGACCGCTCCCTCGACGACCGTGGCGCTTTCCTCGCCCACTGCCGCGGCCGTCTCGTGCGCCGTTCCCTCGCCGGCGGCGGCGAGGTGGTATCGCCGGTAGCCCAGCGACGGAAGGTCGGCGACGAAGACGATGCGGTGCCGTCCCTTCGACGTCGCCAGCGGCCGGACCTCCTGGTAGGGCACCTCGCGCCCCTCGTCGTCCACAAGGCGGCCGCCCTCAGCGTGCCGTCCGACCTCGACCTCCACCGGGCGCCGCGACGGCCACGCATGCGGATTGGCGACGACGATCGGCCGCGCGCCCTCCGGCCCGCGGGTGTCGACGGCCCAGCTGATCGCCTGCACCCCGTTGGTCAACGCGCGATCCGCGACGGCCATCGACTCGCCGATCTGTGAGCGCGCGTCCTCGTAGGCCGGCTCGATGCTCGTGCCGGCCAGGATGTCGTGGTACTGGTTGAAGAGCAACGGCCGCCACGCGGGCGACAGGTCGTCGGGATAGGGCTGCAACCCTTCGCGGAAGGCCACCGACGCCCAGCGCTCAGCGAAGCCGAGGAGCTCCTCCGCCTGGCGGTTCCAGCGCTTGATGCCCGACACGGCGGCGTAGCAGCCGACCGCGTGGTGCTGGAGCTCATCGCGGATGACCGGCAGGTCATCCGCCTCGGAAACCGCATCGAAGAAGGCGCCGGGCCAGGAGTGTTGGAGCGCGGCGACGTCATCGGCTGCCTGGAGCGCCCGGATGGTCTCCAGGTTCGCGACCGTCGGACCGCCGCCGTGGTTGCCCACGCCGTAGAAGCACATCAGCGCATCGGTCCCGTCGACGAACCGATCCATGTGGCGACGGATGTGCTGCTCGAGGTCGCCCCACATCGTGTAGCCGAAGTTGATGCGGAAGGCGAGCACGCGCGAGCCGTCGGCGGACTCCCACCAGAACAGGTTGCCCGGCAGCTCGCGCTCGTGCGGCTCGGGACGAAGGAAGGTGTAGCCGGTCAGGCGCGCCTTCTTCAGGATCTGCGGCAGCGAGCCGGCATGCCCGAACGCATCGGGGTTGTAGCCCACCCGCGCCACGCGCCCGAACCGGCTGGCGAAGTAGTGCTGGCCGATGAGCGCCTGGCGCACGAACGACTCGCCCGAGGGGATGTTGCAGTCCGGCTCGACCCACCAGCCACCGGTGACGCGCCAGCGGCCCTCGTCCACGCGCTCGCGGATCTCCTCGAACATGGCCGGCTCGTTGCGCTCGACCCAGTCGTAGTACGCCGCCGACGAGCAGGTGAAGACGAACTCCGGGTACTCGTTCATGCGGTCGAGCGCCGATCGGAAGGTGGCCTTGACCTCGGCGAATCCCTCCTCCCACGGCCACAGCCACACCGGATCGATGTGCGCGTTGCCGATCAGGTGGAGCGTCGCGTTCGGCGGGGCGACGGTCATGCGTTCGTGCTCGCCACCCACGCGTCGACGGCCACGCAGATGGTGTGCATCAGCAGCGTGTGGACCTCCTGGACGCGTGCGGTCGTGGTCGATGGCACAGAGAGCACCATCCCGGCTGCCTCGCCGGCGGGTCCCGGGTCGGCGCCGGTCCACGCCACCGTCAGCGCGCCAACCTCGCGTGCGGCACGCAGGCCGTTGACCACGTTCGGACTGCGTCCGCTGGTGGTGATGCCGATCACCACGTCCTTCGGCCCCGCCAGCGCGGCGACCTGGCGTGCAAAGAGATCGTCGTAGCCGAAGTCATTGGCGATGCAGGTGACGACCGATGGATCGGTGCTCAGCGCGATCGCCGGCAGCGGACGACGCGTATCGCGGAACCGGCCGAGCAGCTCGCCGGCGAAGTGCTGCGCGTCAGCGGCGCTGCCGCCATTGCCGAAGGTGATGAGCTTGCCGCCATCGGCGAGCGCCGCGCACAGACGATCGGCCAGGCTGGCCGCCTCGGGCAGCAGCGCGCCCGCATCGGCGGCGACCCGCAGGTGCTCGTCCCACTCGGCCCGCAGGCGCTCCGCGTCAGCCACTCCTCATCGCCTCCCTCTCGCCCTTCACGTCGTTGCCGCCGATCCGCTCGAGCGCGACGGCGACCGCGCCCAGCACGCCGGCCATCTCGCCGAGCTCGGCCGGCACGATTCGGACCGGCTCGGCCAGCCACGGCATGGCTCGCTCGCTCACGACCCGTCGGACCGGCTCGAACAGGAGGTCACCCGCGCCGGTCACACCGCCGCCGAGCACCACCCGCTGTGGATTGAAGGCGTGGATGATGCTGACGATCCCGCCTCCGAGCAGCTCCATCGACTCGGCCCAGATGGTCGACGCCAGCGGATCGCCGTCGCGGGCCGCGTTCGCTACGTCCTCCGCAGTGATGTCAACCGGGTCGCGCTGGATGGCGCTCGTCGCGCCACCGGCGAGCGCCTCCCGGAAGCGCGACGCGATGTTCGTCCCGGAGCAGTACGCCTCGATGCACCCGATCGATCCGCAGTGGCACGGTCGCCCGCCGCTCACTCGGACGGAGATGTGGCCCAGCTCACCGGCGTTGCCGTTCGCACCGTGGTAGAGGCGGTGGTCCAGGATCAGGCCGCCGCCGACGCCGGTCGAGATCGTGAGGTACACCATGTGTGCGACGCCCCTGCCCGCGCCGAACCGATGCTCGCCAAGCGCGGCGGCGTTGGCGTCGTTGTCGAGGTGCGCCGGGCGGCCCAGGCCTTCCTCGATGCGGGCGACCAGCGGCACGTTGACCCATCCGGGGTTGTTCAGCGCATTCAGGACCACCCCGCTCCATGGGTCGAGCGGGCCGCCGCAGCCGATGCCGATCGCGTCCACCTCGCCGAGCGTGAGACCCGCGTCGTTGACTGCCGCCCGCGACATGTCGAGGACGCGCTCGAT
>JAICRD010000080.1 GCA_025937535.1 Chloroflexota bacterium
CTCGACGCTGCCATCCACGCGGCAATGCCGGGACAGTGAGAGTGGTCGGGGCGAAAGGATTCGAACCTTCGACCTCCTGAACCCCATTCAGGTGCGCTACCAGACTGCGCTACGCCCCGACCGAGGCCCGAAGTATACGAAGAAGGCGTCGCGCTGGCATCCGATACGTCAGCCCGGGGGCGTCCAGTGGCAAGCTAATTGGCTCAGAGGCCGCGCCAGCGCTCCAGGACGATCTCCGCGTCCGCCGGGTCCATGCGGTAGCCGCGCGCATCAGGGTCCCAACTGATCAGGTCACGCCGCGCCACGCGCCGCATGACCTTGTTCGGCCCGGCCACGATGCCCGCGAACGCGGTGCCGGTCCGCTTGCCATAGCGCTGCGCCAGGTCCGCATCGAGCACCAGCGCGGCGTTGCGCGTGGAAAGCTCGGCCACCTCGCGAAGGAGCCGCCGGCTGTCGACACCGCGGATGGCATTGAGGACTTCGCCGAGCTGCCGCCTCCGAAGGTCGGCCTTATCGGTCGCCTGCTCCTTTCCGGCATCGCCCGGCTCATGCCGCGGTCCCATCACCCAGCGCCAGGCAAGGGCGAGCAACTCCTCCTCGGTATCCGCCTCGAACTCGATCCGTGGCACCTGTAACTCCTTGTACAGCTATATGACGTATCTGCTGCAAACATATCACGGCCTATGTGTGGTAGACTTCGTCCAACGGCTGCAAGGCTGCGAAAGATTCCTCTGGCCCCTCGATCGACGGAGAGCCATCGCGTTTCCGCTTCGTTGAGACTTGGCCGCAATGGGGGCAGAGGAGCAGATATGCGTTACACACGAATCTCGACCTACGAAATGACGAACGGCACCTTCGATGAGCTCACCAGCATCACGGAGAAGGGCGTTCTGCGGACGTTCGAGAGCCTGCCGGGCTTCCTGAACTTCGGCCTGGCCGACATCGGCGACCGCAAGGTCGTGTCGATCAGCATCTGGGAGACCCGCGAGGCTGCGGAGAAGTCAGCACTCGTCGCCGCGAGCTGGGTCAAGGACAACATCGCCGACCGAGTTCGCCTCGTGACCGGCCATGTCGGTAGCCTGGCCCTCTTCCACGGCGTGCCTGCCGCCGCATAGAGCCCGTCAGCAGCGGTCCTGGCGCCGGTCGGCCTACCCGCCGGCCCCAGGACCAGCCACATCGAACGCCTCGGCTCGCCGGGGCGTTCGTTGCACGCGCGGCCGTCAGTGACGCTGGGACACCTGTGCCCTGCAGTCCGAGCAGACCTGCTCGAGGCCCTCGAGATCGCGCCGGTCCACCGACGCCGGGTAGTTTCGCCCACAGAAGGTGCGGTGACCGATGAGCATGCCGTCGCTCCACCGCTCGGAATGGGCGATGTGCCAGATGTTCTCGTGAGCGCCCTGGAGGCCGAATGGCGACTCGGGGCGCATCTCCTCTGCCATGGGAGCGAGTGTATGCGTCGCCGCGACCATGGGGAGCTGGTCGGGGGAAAGGTTCGAACCGGCCTAGCCCAGCTCACCCTTCGGCGCGCGCGCCATGAGCTCGGCCACCGCCTCGAGCGGCGGCCTGTGATCGAACACCACCGCACGGACCTGCTCGGCGATCGGCATCTCAATGCGGTGCACCGCGGCCAGCCCCAGCGCACCGGCGACGGTTGCGACGCCCTCGGCGACGCCAGTCAGATGCTCCCCCGCCTCAGGCCATGCGACACCGGACGCGATCAGCTCGCCTGCCCGCCGGTTGCGTGACAGTGGCGACATGCACGTCGCGATGAGGTCGCCGACGCCGGCCAGCCCGGCGAAGGTCAGCGGGTTGGCGCCAGCCGCGACGCCGAGTCGCGACATCTCGGCCAGCCCTCGGGTGATGATCGCGGCCTTGCCCGAGTCGCCGAAGCGTAGGCCGTCGACCATGCCGGCCGCCAGGGCGACGACGTTCTTGAGTGCGCCGCACAACTCCACCCCAATGATGTCGGGGTTGGTGTAAACCCGAAATCGCTCCGATGACAGGGTCGATGCGAGCTCTGTCGCGAGATCGCCATCCGCCGATGCGATGACCGACCCGGCGGGCTTGCCGGCGGCGATCTCGCGCGCGAGGTTCGGCCCGGACAGCGCGGCGACCGGGCGGCCCGGCAGCTCCTCGCCAAGCACCTCGCTCATGCGAAGGCGGCTGCCATCCTCGATGCCCTTGACCACGCTGAGGATGGGCGCCCCTGCAGGCAGCGCCGAGGCGAGCGAGCGCGCCGTCGCGCGGACGTGCTCGGAGGGCACGGCCACGATGTAGAACCGATGATCCGCAGCAAGGGCTGAGGGATCCGCGACGACGCTCACCGACCCCGGCAGCCGAACGCCCGGCAGGTATCGCTCGTTCACCCGCTCGCGGGACATGCGCTCCGCCACGTCGGCGCGATGCGTCCAGAGCGTCACCTGCTTGGTCTCGGCGAGCAGCACCGCGAGCGTGGTCCCCCACGCGCCGGCGCCGATGACCCCGATCGTTTCGCTCATGCCGCCGACGATAGCAGCGCTCAGGCGGCGAGCAGAGCCGCTGCGACCTCGTCGGCGGGTTCGAGGCTGGACAGCGCGAGCACTGGCACATTCGGATCGGGCACACCCAGGCCTCGCCGGTCGAGCCACGCCGCCGCGATGCCCATGCCCAGTGCGCCAACGACATCGTTCTCCCACGAGTCTCCCAGCATCACCGCCTCGGATGGGGCCGCGCCGGCCGCGCGCAGGGCGATCTCGAAGATCACCGGATCGGGCTTGTTGACGCCGGCGGCCTCCGAGATGACCAGGTCGTCGAACAGGTGGCGCAGGTTCGTGTGACGCAGCTTGTCCTCCTGCTCGCTGACGAGGTTGTTCGTCACCGCCACGACCCGCGCGCCGAGCCGGCGGACCTCCGCGAGCAGCTCGCCGGCACCGGCCACCGGACGGCGGGCCGCCAGGTACGCACGCCGGTAGGCGTCGGCGAGGACGAGCGCCTCGTCGAGGTCGATCTCGGTGCCAGTCTCGCGCACCAGGCGGCGGATGCGCTCGGCACGAAGCTGGTCGACGGACAGCTCGCCGGCCATCCACAGCGCGTGCGTCTCCTCCACGATCTCCATGAAGCGGTCCGCCACTGCCGACGGATCGCGCTCCGCAAAGGACGGATGCGTCGCGATCGCGGTCACGACCGCGTCGTGGGCCGGCCCGATCCAATCGACGACCGTGTCGTCGATGTCGACGAGCAGCGCCCGCCTCATCGGCGACGCGCGCGGCGTCGGGGCCGGGAGGTCGCCCGTGCAGCCTCCTCCGACTCGCGCTGGCGGAGGATGAGGCGGATCGGCGTGCCCAGGAAGCCGTACTTCTCGCGGATTTGGTTCTCGAGGTAGCGCTTGTAGCTGAAGTGGACGATCTCCGGGTCGTTGACGAAGACGACGAACGTTGGTGGCGCCACGCCGACCTGGGTGGCATAGAAGATCTTCGGCAGCCTGTTGCGAACGTGCGACGGTGGATGCGCCCGCACCGCGTCCATCACCAGGCGGTTCAGCTCGCCGGTCGGCACACGCCGATATCGCTCCTCCGCCACGCGCAGGGCCTCGCGCAGGATGCGCTCGACGCGTTGCCCGCTCAGCGCCGATGCGAACACGATGTCGGCCCAGGCGAGGTACGGCGCGTCCCGCCGCAGCCGCTTCAGCCACCGGTCGGCGGTGTGCTCGTCCTTCTCGACCGCGTCCCACTTGTTGATGACGAGCACGATCCCCTTGTGCGCCTCGAGCACGTAGCCGACGACGTGCGCGTCCTGTGCGGTGTAGCCCTCGCTCGCATCGGTCATGACGATCGCCACGTCGGCGGAGTCGATGGCCTTCATGGAGCGCAGCACGCTGTAGCGCTCGATGCCCCTCTCGATCGAGCCGCGACGACGGATGCCGGCTGTGTCGACCAGGACCATGGCGTGGCCGTCGAGCTCGATCGGCGTATCGATCGGGTCGCGGGTGGTGCCTGGCACGTCGGACACGATCATTCGTTCGCTGCCGAGCACGCGGTTGATGAAGGTCGACTTGCCGGTGTTCGGGCGACCGACGACGGCAACGCGCGGCGCGCCGAGCTCCGACTCCGCCAGCTCGGCCATCTCCTCCTCGGTCAGGTCGCCCTCGGAGGCCGATGCCGCCGCCTCGCCGGGCATCGGCGGCGGGAGGTTGTCGACGATGAGATCGGCCAGATCGCCGGTGTTGCGACCGTGCTGGGCGCTGATGGTGATCGCCGGATCGAAGCCGAGCGCGTAGAACTCGACCGCATCGGCCTCGCGCGCCGGGTTGTCGCCCTTGTTGATGACCAGGATCACCGGGGTCTGGGCACGGCGCAGCCGATCCGCGACTTCGTGGTCCAGCGGCGCGAGCCCGGCGTGGGCATCGACGACGAACAGGATCAGGTCGGCTTCCTCGACCGCGACCCGCGCCTGGTCCTGCACCCGCTCCTCGATGTGCGTGCCGGGATCAAGCTCCAGCCCGCCCGTGTCGACCACCGTGAACGTGCGCCCATTCCAGTCGGCGGTGCCGTAGACCCGGTCCCGCGTCGTCCCGGACACGTCGGAGATGATCGCCAGGCGCTCGCCGATGAGCCGGTTGAACAGGGTGCTCTTGCCGACATTCGGGCGGCCGACGATGGCGACGACGGGCAGGGAAGGCATGGCGACGAGTGTAGCCGTGCCGAAGCGTCGCCCCCGCCGGCTGGTTCGGCCCGGTAGGATCACGCCCGTGCGGATCGGTATCGTTGCCACCCGGCTCGCCGGCGTCGACGGCGTCACCTTCGAGGCGGCCAAGTGGGAAACCATCCTGGAGCGCATGGGCCACGAGGTGCGCCTGCTGGCCGGCGAGATCGACGCGCTGCGCCCGAACGCACGCCTGGTGCCGGCGATGCACTTCACCTATCCGCAGGCGGCTCGCGTCACCGCTGCGGCGTTCGACCCAGAGAGCGACGCCGATGCCGTCCGCGCAGAGATCGATCGGCTCGCGCAACAGCTCGTGCCGGTCATCGAGAACTGGATCGAGTCCCAGCGGATCGAGCTGCTCATCGTCGAGAACGCGTGGGCCATTCCGATGCAGCTGCCACTGGCGGTGGCGCTGCGGCGAGTCGTCGAGGAGACCGGGCTGCCGGCGATTGGCCATCACCACGACTACTGGTGGGAGCGCGAGCGCTTCACGAGCTGCGTCGTGCCGGAGGTCCTCGAAGGCTACTTTCCGCCCGACCTGCCCGGCATCCGCCACGTCAGCATCAACAGCCTGGCCGCGCGGGAGCTTCGCCGGCGCCGCGGCATCGACTCGGCGGTGGTGCCGAACGTGTTCGACTTCTCGCTCGGCCGGCCGCGACCACACCCCGCCGTTCGGCGCCAGCTGCGCGGTGAGCTCGGCATGGGCGAACGAGGGCTGCTCGTCGTGCAGCCGACCCGTGTCGTGCCGCGCAAGGGCATCGAGCTGGCGATCGAGCTCGTTGGGCGGCTGCGCGATCGGCATGCCGTGCTGCTGATCACCAGCCCGGCCGGTGACGAGGGCCTCGACTACCTCGTCGAGCTCGAGCGGCTCGCGGAGCAGAGCAAGGTCACCCTGCGGTACGCGGCCAACCGCTTCGCGCCCGACCTCGAGGGCAAGCCACTGCGGCCGGCGCACTCGCTCCATGACGCGTACCTCGCCGCCGACCTCATCACCTATCCCTCGCTGTACGAGGGCTATGGCAATGCCTTGGTCGAGGCGGTCTTCTACGGCAAACCTGTGCTCGTCAACCGCTACCCCGTCTACGACGCCGACATCCGGCCGCTCGGCTTCCGGTTCGTCGAGATCTCGGGGGAAATCACGCCCACGACGGTTCGGGAAGTGAAGGAGCTGCTTGCCGACTCGGCGCGCGCCACCCGCATCGCGCGCCACAACTTCGAGCTCGGTCGCCAGCACCTCTCCTACGAGGTCCTGCGCCGGCGACTGGCCCGATGGATCGGCAAGCTCACCCACACCCGTCAGCAGCCGCAGTGAGCGCGCCCCTCCGCCTGCGCGATGCCGCCCGCGCGGTCGTGCTGGACTCGGACGGACGCATCCTCCTCGTCCGGTTCGAGTTTCCCGATCGCCACGTGTGGGCCTGCCCGGGCGGTGGGCTGGAGCCTGGCGAGTCGCACGAGGACGCCCTGCGCCGGGAGCTGCGCGAGGAGGTCGGCCTCGAGATCGAGGACGTCGGCCCGTGCATCTGGACGCGGACGCACGTCATCCCCTTCCTCGACGGTCGCTGGGACGGTCAGGTCGAGCGCTTCTTCCTGGTCGAGGTGGATCGCTTCGAGCCGGTTCCGGTGCTGAGCCTCGATCAGCTCCGTGCCGAGTTCGTCACCGACCTGCGCTGGTGGTCGGCCGATGAGCTGGCCGCGTCGAACGAGATCCACGCGCCGCGACGCCTGCCGCAGCTCGTGGCGGATCTTCGCGCCACAGGGCGGCCGCCGGTTCCGATCGATACCGGGGTGTGACTCCCTCGCCCCAGCGAACCGTCCAGATTCCCACCAGGTGAGCATTAGGAGCCTCGTGCGGCGGAGAACGGTCAGAATCGGCGCTTCGTGCTCACCCCGTGAGAAATCGGAAGCTTCGGAGCGCCACGAACCCGATATCGCTCACCGGGTGTGAATTCGTACGCTTCGGGGCGCTGAGACCCGGCCGAGCCGCACTACGCGGTCAAGACGTAGATGCGCTCGCGCACTTCCTCGAGGTCGTCCTCCGGCGTCGAGGTCCCGCCAGTGATTCCGATTCGAGGCTTGCCGCGCAGCCAATCGGCCCAATCGGCGGCCAGCTCGTCCGCATCGGCGACGTGGATGGTCTCCGGCTGGATGCCGCGGCACTTGACCGCCAGCTCCTTGGTGTTCGAGCTGTTCTTGCCGCCCACGACGACCATGGCGTCGACCTCGCGAGCGAGCTTGACGCTCTGGTCCTGGCGCGTCAGGGTGACCGGGCAGACGGTGTTGACGACGCGGAGGTCGTGGCATCGGCGCAGGCAGAAGGCAGCGAACTCCTCGAGCTTGTTGGGCAGGATGGTCGACTGCGACAGGACGCCGATCTTCTTCGTGCGCGGCACGCGCTCCCAGGTGGATCGGTCCATGTCGTCGACCACCACGTGCTTCTCGCCGGCGTACGAGCGCACGCCCTTGACCTCGGGATGGTCCTCGTGGCCGATGATGCACACGGTGTAGCCCGCCTCGGCCAGCTCCTGGGCGGCCTTCTGCGACTGGAGGACCCACGTGCACGTCGCGTCGATGACCTCGAGCCCGTCGGCCTGCTTGACGCGGTCGAACTCGGACTTCGGGACGCCGTGCGCGCGGATGACCAGGGTCCCGCCCTCGACCTGGTCGGCCAGGTCGGCGGTGCGGATGCCGCGCTCGGCGAGATCGGCCTTGATGCCCTGGTTGTGCACCAGCTGGCCGAGGGTGGTGACGTCCTTGCCCTCCTCGCGCGCCTGCTTGGCCTTGTCGATCGCGAGCCGCACGCCATAGCAGAAGCCGGCGCGCTCCGCGATGCGAACGTCCGGTCGAAGTGCCGTGGTCATCGGCTCAATTGTAGGAAAGTTCGCCTTCAGCGACCGACACCGCCATTCGTCCCACCCGGCGCGGGACGTTGCTCGGCCGGCAGCAGCTCCGCGACAGCCGACTCGATCCGCCCGGTTGCATCGGCCAGCACCCCGCGGTCGATGCGTCCGGCCGACGAGTGAGGCAGCGTGAAGGGGTCGCCGATCCGGATCGTCACGCGCGTCCGATGCGGCCGTCGTGAGCGACCCGGAAACATGCGGTGCGACCCGGCGATCCCGACCGGCAGCACCGGCACGCCGGAACGCATGGCCAGGTATGCAGCCCCGTCCTTGAACGAACGCATGCGGCCGTCGCGCGAGCGAGTCCCCTCGGGGAAGAGCGCAATCGGGCGGTCGTCGGCCAGGGCCTCGAGGGAGAAGCGCTGCGCCGCGCGGTCGCCCTCGCCGCGACGCACGAAATACACCCCCGACTGCGTCGCCAGCCAGCCGATCAGCGGCCACCTGCGCATCTCGATCTTGGCCATGAAATGCACGACCCGGCCGATCTGGTGGCCGGTCGCCCAGCCCAGCATCGGCGGGTCGAGGTTCGAGCAGTGGTTGGCCACGACGATGAACGCACCTCTGCGTGGGATGCGCTCGACACCCTCGACCCGAAGGCCGAAGAAGAGCCGGCAGAAGCCGCCGATGATCGCCGCGCCGGGGTGGTAGAACCAGCTACGCACGCTCATCCCCCAGGCGGGCGACGATCGACTCGACGCACTCGCGCACGCTGAGGCGGCCCGTGTCGAGGACCAGCGCTCCCTCCGCCTGCCGCAGCGGGGCGATGGCCCGGCCCGAATCGGCGGCGTCGCGGCGCTCGATCTCGGCCAGGTACTCGTTCAGGCGGTCGGGAGCGCCCATTTCGGCCGCGCGCCGGGCGGCACGCACCTGCGCATCGGCCGTCAGGAACACCTTGAGCGATGCGTTCGGGAGCACGACCGTGCCGATGTCGCGGCCGACCATGACGGTGTCGCCCCGCGCGGCCACGGCACGCTGGACCTCGAGCATGGCGTCGCGCACCTCGGCGTGGCGGCTGACCGCACTCACCGCCCGATCGATGCGGGGCTCACGTACCTCCGCCGTGACGTCGCGGCCGTCGAGCCGAACGGTCTCGAACCGATCGGTCTGCTCCGGGCGCGGCCGCTCGACCTCGATCCGGCACTCGGTGGCCAGAAACCCGAGCAACGGCCCGTCCTCGACGTCAACGCCCCGCTCGACAGCAGCGAGCGTCAGCGCGCGATACATCAGGCCGGTGTCGACGAATGTCGCGTCGATCTCCTGCGCGAGGGCGTAGCCGATCGTGCTCTTCCCGGCGCCGGACGGGCCGTCGATGGCAACGGTGCGGCTCATGCCCGCTCCCCGACCAGCGCGCTCACCTCGCGCGGGCGCAGATGTCGCCACTCCCCTTCCCGCAGGCCGGCCAGGCTCAGGGAGCCGAAGCGGGTCCGCACGAGACGCTCGACGCGGCAGTCGACCGCGGCGAACAACCGGCGCACCTCGCGCTTGCGTCCCTCGCCGAGCCGAAC
>JAICRD010000164.1 GCA_025937535.1 Chloroflexota bacterium
ACTCATGATCGAAATCGTGTGATCCGGTGTCGCTTGCCCCTTCGGGACGACCACAGTATGTCCGGCCAGCCACAGGGCGCACAAGCCCACTTATCCCCGACTTTGCGGCTTGCCGGCGCACCTATCCACAGCTCATCCACGAACCGATGCCCGCGCTAATGGTTCCGCTTGACAGAATGGTTACGGTCACCATAATCACGCGGTGACCACGACCAGCGAGGCGCAACCCGACACCGGAGCGGCGTCGCAGATCATCGAGGCGCTCGCTCCCCTGCTCGCCCATCACCGGCGACGATGGGCGGCGCGTTGTCAGGCGTATGGCCTCTCGATCATCGGCTTCCAGGTGCTCGCGCTTCTCGAGATGCATGGCTCCATCCCGATGAGCCGCCTCGCCGAGGAGCTGGACGTCGCCCTGCCGAACGCGACCGGCATCATCAAGCGAATGGCCGAGCGCGGCCTCGTCGACCGGGCGCACGACGACGAGGATCGCCGCGTCGTCCGCGTCGACCTCACCGACGAGGGCCGCAAGCTGATCGGCGAGATGGAAGCCGGTCGCAGACAACGCATGACCGCACTGATCGGCGCGCTCGATGCAAGCCAGCAGCGTCGACTGCTCCAGGCAGTCAGAGACCTGCACGCCGCAGCGCGGACGCTCGGACAGAACGAGGAACCAACCACCGCATGACGCAGCAAACCCACGTCGACGACGCTCCGGTACACGTCGACCAGCGGGCGAGAATGGAGATCCTCGTCGCCATCCTCCTGACCATGTTCCTCTCCGCGCTCGACCAGACGGTCGTCGGCACCGCGCTGCCCCGGATCGTCACCGATCTGTCGGGCAACGAGCTGTACGTCTGGGTCGTGACGATCTACCTGCTGACCGCGACCGTGACCGGGCCGATCTACGGCAAGCTGTCCGACCAGTTCGGACGTCGGCCGATGATGATGATCGGCGTCAGCCTGTTCCTGCTCGGCTCGCTGCTGTGCGCGCTGAGCCAGGAGATGTGGCAGCTCATCCTCTTCCGGGGCATCCAGGGCGCCGGCGCGGGCGCGATCTTCCCCATCGCGCTGGCCGTCATCGGCGACCTCTTCAGCCCTCGCGAGCGCGGCAAGTACCAGGGCCTGTTCGGTGCGGTCTTCGCGCTGTCGTCGATCATCGGTCCGGCCCTCGGAGGCATCCTGACCGATACCGTCGGCTGGCACTGGGTGTTCCTGGTCAACCTGCCGCTCGGCATCGTCGCGCTGGTGGTCCTCTACCGGCTGCTGCCGCACGTCAGCCATCCGGAGCGCGTCCGCTCGATCGATTATCTCGGTGCGGCCGTCTTCACCGCAGCTCTGGTTCCCTTCCTCCTGGGCCTGACCAACAAGCAGACCGGCGAATGGACGGATCCGCTCGTCGGCGGCCTCATCGTGCTGGGGCTCGTGCTGGGCGCGATCTTCGTCTGGGTCGAGTCGCGCGCCAAGGAGCCGATCCTGCCGCTCGAGCTGTTCCGAAACCGGACCGTGGCCGGCTCGATCGTGGCGACGTTCCTCATCACGTTCGGCTTCTTCGGCGCCATCATCTTCATCCCGCGCTGGTTCCAGTTCGTGCTCGGCTCGAGCGCGACCGAGTCGGGCTACCAGATGCTGCCGCTGATGGCGGGCGTCATGGGCAGCTCCATCGGCTCCGGCTTCTTCGTCGCGCGCACCGGGCGCTACAAGTGGATGACGGTGGCGGCCATGGCGCTGGGCGCCCTCGGCCTGTACCTCATGACCAACATCCGCGCCGATACCGACGTAATGACCGTCTGGCTGTGGATGTTCGTCGCCGGGTTGGGCATCGGGCCGTCCTTCGCCGTCTTCACGATCGTCGTGCAGAGCGCGGTCTCTCAGCGGATGCTCGGCGCGGCGACGAGCGCCCTGACCTTCTTCCGGCAGGTCGGCGGCTCGGTCGGCCTGGCCATCGCGGGCACCCTCTTCGGCACATCCTTCGCCGATGAGCTGCCGCGCCAGATGGCGAACAACGGCCTGCCGCAGCCGCTCATCGACGGCTTCGCACAGGGCGGCGCCGCCTCGCTGCAGGGCGAGCTGACCGGCGTGGGCGTCAACCTCGGCGACCAGATCCTGGCGTCGGTGCCGGAGCAGTTCCGCTCGACCGTCGAGCCGTTCATCGGCGGGATCGTGGACGCCATCTACCAGGCGTTCTCGCTGGCCGTCGCCAACACGATGTGGCTGGCGATGTTCGGCGCCCTGGGCGCCGCGGTCGTGGTCGCCCTGTTCGTGCCGGAGCTGAGGCTGCGACACACGACGGGACCGGATGCGGAGACGGCCGACACCGCGGAACGCTCGGGGCCGATCATTCCGGCGATGGAGTAGCCGGCTCGCCCGCTAGCCCTTGAGCGCCAGGATGCGCCGGTACGACGCGTCGATTCGCTCCTCGCCGATGCGCCCGGAGCGCACCAGCCCTTCGACGATGTCGATCGTTCGGGGCGCGATGTCGGGCTCGTAGACCAGCTGGTTGGCAATGAGCAGGATGTCCACCCCGGCCTCGATGGCGAGCGCGACGGCCTCCTCGTAGCCGTAGGCGTCACGGATGGCGCCCATCTGCATGTCGTCGCTGATGACGGCGCCATCCCAGCCGAGCTGCTGGCGCAGGATGCCGGTGATCGTCGGCTGCGACAGGGTCGCCGGGTGATCGGGGTCCAGCCGGCCGTTGAAGATGTGGGCCGTCAGGACGGCATCGGGCAGGCGCTGGCCCACGAGCGCAGCGAAGGGCTCGAGCTCGACATCGGTCCAGACGTCGGTGACGTCGACGACGCCGGCGTGGGTATCACCGGTCGCGCTGCCCTGCCCCGGAAAGTGCTTGATGGCGGCGCGAACGCCGATGTCGTGATGGGCCCGGATGAAGGCCGATGCGTGGGCGATGACGACCTCCGGTTCGGCGCTGAAGCTGCGCTGTACCGCCGCGATGATCGGGTTGTCGGGATTGACCGCGAGGTCGACGACGGGCGCCAGGTTGAGCGTCACGCCGACCGAGCGCAGCGTCTCGGCTATCGCGCGGGCCGCGGACGCAGTGGCCGATGGGTCGCCCTGGCCGAGCGTCGCGGCGGACGACGTGGCTGGAAAGCCGTGAGCCGGACCCAGGCGAGCGACCATGCCGCCCTCCTGGTCGATGGCGACCGTGAGCGGTGATCCGGGAGCCGATGCGCTGAGCGCGTCCACCAGCCCGCGAACCTGCTCGGGCGAGTCGACATTGCGCGGGCCGCCGGTGAGCTGGTCGACGGAGAAGAGCAGGATGCCGCCCACCTCGCCGGCGGCGATCTGCTGGCGAGTCGCGTCGGCGGCATCGGCGGTCAGCCCGCGGAAGCCGATGAGCAGCATCTGGCCGATCTTTTCGCGCAGGCTCGGGCCGACGGGTGACGGCGACGGGCTGGGCGTCGGCGGCGTTGCAGATGGCGACGGTGACGGCGTGGCGGATGGCGAGGCCGTGGTGCTTGGCAGGATCGACTCCACCGCCGCGGCACAGGCGGCAAGCAGAACGCCGGCCCCCGTGACGAGGCCGGCGATGAGGAAGCGGCGACGGGACAGCACGTCCCGATGGTATGCCGATCGCGTCAGCGAGTCAGGCGGCGGTCGAGCAGTCCGAGAACGCCACCGATCGCGACGGCGGCGAGGCCGATGAGGGTGAACGGCACCGATCCGCCGGCGAAGACCCCGAGGACGGTGAGCAGCACGCCGAGCACGATCAGCGTCCCGGCAGCAAAGTTCGCGAGCATCGGCGCGTCAGATCAGTGCGGGAACGATGACGACGGTCAGCACGACGACGACCAGGAGGAGCATGGCAGCGATGCCGAGCTCGCGGTCGGAAATCGTCTGTTCGCGGTGGGGCTCGTGTCGCAGCATCGCGTGGAGTCCTGAGTGGTTAGGAGCCAAAGGTAGGCACCGCCAGCGGCGACGGCATCCATCCTGCGTCGCGCTACGGCGTACGTCATTCGTCGCGATCGGGTGATGGACCTGCGCCATCGGTGCGCATCTGCGACGATTCCACCGTGCCGACGGCAACCCGCGACGACCTGCGCAACGTGGCGATCATCGCCCACGTGGATCACGGCAAGACCACCCTGGTCGATGGCATGCTGCGCCAGACGGGGACCTTCCGCGCCAACGAGGCGGTCGTCGACCGCGTCCTCGACTCGGGCGACCTCGAGCGCGAGAAGGGCATCACGATCCTGGCCAAGCAGACGACCGTCGACTACGGCGGCGTGCGCCTCAACATCGTCGACACACCGGGCCATGCGGACTTCGGCGGCGAGGTCGAGCGCTCGCTCCTCATGGTCGACGCCGTACTCCTCCTGGTGGACGCGGCCGAAGGACCGCTGCCGCAGACGCGCTACGTGCTCCAGAAGGCCATGGCGCGCCGCCTGCCAGTGGTCGTGGCGCTCAACAAGATCGACAGATCCGATGCCCGGCCGGCCCAGGTGCTGGATGACGTGTACGAGCTCTTCATCGACCTCGGCGCCGATGAGCACCAGATCGAGTTTCCCGTGGTCTATGCATCGGGCCTGAACGGTTGGGCCACGTTGAAAGCGGGCGAGGTCGGCAGCGACATGGCGCCGTTGTTCGAGGCGGTGCTGCAGCACGTGCCCGCGCACGCCGGCGATGCCGATGCGCCGCTGCAGTTGCAGATCGCGTCGCTCGACTACTCGAGCTACGTCGGCCGCATCGGCGTGGGCCGCGTCAATCAGGGCACGATCCGCCCGGCGATGGACGTGGCGGTGTACGAAGGCGTCGACGGCACGCCGCGCAAGGCGCGCATCAACCAGGTGCTCACGTTCGAAGGTCTGGAGCGGCAGCAGGCGCAAAGCGCCGGGCCCGGCGACATCGTGCTGGTCAACGGCATCGAGGACATCGGCATCGGAATGACGCTGACCAGCCTCGAAGATCCGCAGCCGCTGCCGCTGCTGCAGGTCGACGAGCCGAC
>JAICRD010000111.1 GCA_025937535.1 Chloroflexota bacterium
GATAGGGCAGGAACGTCAGCGCACGGGCACCGGCCGGCGATGCCGCCAGCGCCTCGTCGACCGTCGGCGCGCCGTCACCCAGCAGTCCGCGCGCCCAGTCGACCACGCCGGTGCAGTTCAGCGTGCACCCGAGCGGGAGCCAGACGCCGGCGGAGTCGCAGAAGGCCGAGACCTCGCCCAGCGGATCGAGCGCCGGCTCGTCGCGGTGGCCGAATGCCGTCGCGGATGTGCCCAACGAGACGACCAGCGGCCCCTCCTCAACCGCGCCGACTCCGATGGCGGCGCACATGTTGTCGCCGCCGCCGGCCGTGACGGGGATGTCCGCCTCCAGCCCGAGCGCCTGCGCCACGTCGGCGCGCACCTGACCGATCACCGAGCGCGAGGCGACGATCGGCGGCAGCGCATCGGTCCAGGCCCGGTCGCCGTCGATCGCCGCCAGCACCTCGTCGCTGTACGCGCGGCGCCGGACGTCGAAGTACGCGGTGCCCGACGCGTCACCGGGCTCGGTCACGAACTCGCCGGTCAGCCACAGGTTGAGGTAGTCGTGCGGCAGGCAGAAGCGCCGCGCAGCGGCGTATCCGTCCGGCTCATGGCGGCGCAGCCAGAGGATCTTCGGCGCCGTGTAGCCGCTCAGGAAGCGGTTGCCGGTCCGCGCCAGGCCGGCCTCGAGCCCGCCGACGGCATCGGTCAGGATCGCGCACTCCTCCGTCGTGGTGGTGTCGTTCCAGAGCTTGGCCGGGCGCACCGGCATCCCGTCGTCGCCCAGCGCGACCAGCCCGTGCTGCTGACCCGACACGCCGATGCCCCGCACGCTGATCGGTCCGGCCGCCTCGACGACGGCACGGACGGCGTCCGTCGCGGCACGGAGCCAGTCGGCGGGCTCCTGCTCGCTCGTGCCGTCGAGCCGAGCGTCGATGGCATGAGGCGACGAGCGGACGGCGATCACCGAGCCATCCGCGACGTCGAGGAGCAGCGCCTTGGTGGACCCGGTGCCGCAGTCGATCCCCAGGAAGCACGCGCGCGTCGAGCTCATCGCACCGCGAGGTGAGGGCTGCGCTCGACGGGGGCTGTCACGAACCTATCGTAGAGGCTGCTCGGGCCGAAGGTGGCCGCCCGCGTGTGCTAGCGTCGAACGCCATGGCGGACCTGGCCGATGCGCTGCGCGAACCCATCTCGCTGCACCCCAACCGCATCCCGCGCTTCTATCGCGGCGGCCTGCTGCTCAACGAGTTTCGCGGCCAAGCCGGCGCATCCGACGACGAGCGCCCGGAGGACTGGATCGGATCGACAACTCGCACGTGGACGTCGCCGGGGCAGCCGTCCACGGACCTCGGCCTGAGCACGGTCGAGATCGGCGGCCGCTCGGCCAGCCTGCTCGAGATCCTCGACGCCGACCCGGTGTCGCTGATCGGCGAAGCCCTGCTCGAGCGCGCCGGGCCCACGCTCGGCCTCCTCGTCAAGCTGCTCGACGCGGGCGAGCGCCTCCCCGTCCATTGCCACCCCACCCGGGACGCCGCCTCGCGCCTCCTCGGTTCGCCGTTCGGCAAGACGGAGGCGTGGCTGATCCTTGGCGTCCGCGACGGGGCGGCGCCGCGGGTCTGGGCCGGCTTCCGCGACGGCGTCTCCCGCGACCAGCTGCGCGAGTGGATCGACCGCCAGGACACCGATGCGCTCCTCGGATCGCTGGTCGAGCATTCCGTGACGCCCGGCGACGCGATCCTCATCCCGGCCGGGACACCGCACGCCATTGGCGCCGGGATCTTCCTCCTCGAGCTCCAGGAGCCGACCGACTTCTCGGTCGTCGCCGAGACCCGCGGCTTCCCGATCACGTCGGCCGACGCAACGCTCGGCCTGGGCTGGGACGCCGCCATCGGCTTCTTCCAGACCGATGCCGTCCATGACCTCCCGCAGACGCCGACCGCGTTGGCCGCCGGGCTGACGCGGCTGCTCGGTGCGGGCGCAGATCCCTTCTTCCGCGCCCTGCGGATGGACGTCAGTGGCGAGGCCTCGGTCGAGCTCGAGCCGAGCTTCGCGATCGGTGTCGTGCTGAACGGCTCCGGCGAGATTCGCGGCACCTCGACCACCCTCGCGCTGCAGCGCGGCTCGACCTTCGCCCTGCCGGCGGTCGCGCTGCCGGCCGCGCGGGTCGCCGGCGATGGCCTGGAGCTCGTCCTGTGCCTGCCGCCCGAGCCGGAGCTCGCGCCCCGAGCCCTGGGCTAGGCCGGCCGCAGCCGATCGGCCACCGGGACGACGTACCCGGCGACGACGATGAGCACCAGGCTCGGCAGGAACAGCAGCGGCACGATCAGCTGGATGCACACGATCACGGCGAGCACGGTGATGACCGCCAGGACGAGCAGCTGCAGCGGCCGCAGGGTGACCAGCGCCAGGGCCAGCCGAAGCTGATCGCGGAGCGGCGCCTCGCGCGCGGGATCGCACACGATCGGCCACAGCGCCAACGCGTAGACCGATACGGCGATCAGCGCATACCCGGCGACGATCGCCGATGCGATACCGGCCAGCCCACCGATGCTGCCTCCCAGCACCACGTTCGTGAGTGACAGGCCCATGATGAGGAGCTGGATCGCCGCCAGGGCGACCTTGCGGCCGGCCAGCCGGCCGAGCTCCTCGCGCGCCATCGGCCAGCCGGGCGCCATCTCTCGGGCGGTCGCAATCGCCAGGCGCATGAGCGCGGAGGTCGGCAAGGCCAGCAGCGGAGTGAGGATCACGACCGCCGGGAGGCCGATGCGCACGAAGGCAAAGGCGCCGAACGCCAACGCCCAGCCGACGTTGACGATCGCGAACAGCACGATGTCGTCGAGGTAGCGCGGAAACGATTCGCGGATCGCGCGTGCCAGGCTGGGCCGCCGCGGCTGGTCGGTGCGCTCGGGATCCCGCACCACCGATCGGTTCAGCGACCGGTGGAGCCGGTGGTGGCGATCCCCTCCAGGAAGTAGCGCTGGCCGAGGAAGAAGATGAGGATCATCGGCACCGTCACGATCACGCCGCCGACCGCCAGCAGCTCGAAGTGACGCTCACCTCCGATCGACGGGTTGTCGATGATCGACTTCAGCCCGAGCGGCAACGTGAAGAGGTTGATGTCGCGCAGGAAGATCAGCGGCTTGACGAGGTCCGTCCACGCTGCCTTGAGCTCGAAGACGAACACGACGATGAGCGCCGCGCGCGTCAGGGGCAGCGCCACCGACCACCACATGCGCAGGTAGCTCGCGCCGTCGACGCGCGCGGCGTCGAACAGCTCGCGCGGCAGACCCAGGAAGAATTGTCGCAGCAGGAAGATGTAGAAGGGCGATGCGAACAGGTTCGCTGCCCACAGCGGGGTGAGGGTGTTGACCCAGCCCAGCGCGTTCCAGATGAGGAAGTTCGGGATCATCGTGACGGCGCCGGGCAGCATCATGCTGGCGAGCACGATCCCGAACACCACGTTGCGATACGGGAAGCGGAAGTAGGCGAACGCGAACGCCACCAGTGCCGACGTGATCGTGACCGTCGTCGCGGCCAGGAACGTCACGATGACGCTGTTCACCGTCCAGGCGCCCATCTTCGACAGCTCGAAGAGGCGGCTGTAGTTGTTCCACTGGATCGGGTCCGGGATGAGCTCGCGGCTGAAGACCTCGGCTCCCGGCTTCAGGGAGGCCGACACGAGCCAGATGAACGGGTAGATGAAGAGGACCGTGAAGAAGATGAGCAGTGCGATGAAGCCGGCGTTCGTCAGGAACTTCCGGGGCTCGAATCGCTCGCGCCTCGTCGCCGTCGCGGTCCGTTCCAGGCCGGGGGTCAGCGCGCGTTCGGCTCTCGTTTCGGTCGCCATCGGTCACTCGCCCTCGTAGTACACGAAACGGCTGCTGAGCCTCACCTGGATGAGGGTGATGATCAGGATCACGACGAACAGCACCCACGCCAGCGCGGACGCGTAGCCCATCTCGAAGAACTCGAACGCGTTGCGGAACAGGTAGATCACGTAGAACAGTGCCGCGTCGCCGGTGGAGCCCTGCCCCTGCTGGGCGCCGTAGAACATCGTGTAGATCTCGCTGAACAGCTGCAGCGAGGCGATCGTGTTGATCACGATGGTGAAGAACAGCGCGCCGCTGATCATCGGCACGGTGATGTTGAGGAACTGCTTCCAGGCTCCGGCGCCGTCGATCCTGGCCGCCTCGTACATCTCGCCGGGCACGTTGCGAAGTGCCGCGAAGTAGATGATGACGGTCCCGCCGATGCTCCACAGCATCATGATCACGATGCCGTTCTTGACCCAGGCCGGGTCGTTCAGCCAGCTGGGGCCGGAGATGCCGACGGCACCGAGTGCCTGGTTCAGGAGCCCGCTCTGGCCGTTGAGGATCATGAGGAACAGGGTCCCGACCGCCACGGCGGGCGTCAGGTTGGGCAAGTAGAAGGCGGTCCTGAAGAAGCCGGCCGTCCAGCCTCCGACCTTGTTCAGAATCAGGGCGAGCAGGAGCCCGAAGATCGTCGATAGCGGGACGTACAGGACCGTGAAGTAGATGGTGTTGAAGAGGCTGGTGGCGACCCTCTTGTCGCTCACCATGTCGAGGTAGTTCTCGATGCCGATGAAGTCGCCCCGCTGCGTCAGCGGGTCATAGTTGGTGAAGCTGAGCCACAGGCTCCAGCCCATCGGGATGATCGTGAAGACGATCAGGCCGACGATCCACGGGCTCAGGAAGAGCAGAACCCAGGGGATGACCTCTTTTTCGGCCGCCGTCCAGCGCCCCCGCTTGGGACGCTGGACGGCCGCCTGAGAGCTCATCGGTCCGGCCTAGCGGTTCGCCGCCTCGTCGATGGCGTCCTGGGCCTCCTGGTCGGCGGCCATCATGGCCTCCTCCGGAGTCTGGTCGCCGTTCAGAGCGGAGTTGACCGCGTCGATCACGATCTGCTTGAACTCCTCGCCGGCGGGCGATGCCGGGATGGCGTACGCGCCCTCCCACGACTCCTGCACCGCGTTCACCGCGGCCTCGAAGATCGGGAAGTCGGACAGGTCGACCATGTCGCCGAAGATGATCTCATCGGCTTCCATGTTGCCCGAGTACACGCCGGTGAACGGCAGGCCATCGGCCTCGCGCGCCTCCTGGCGAACCTCGGCCGCGGCGACCCATGCCTCGGTGGCGACCATCGAGGTGATGAAGGCGCAGGCGCCCTCCGGGTTGTCGCTGCCCTCGACGATGGCCCAGCCCTGGCCCTCCTGGAAGGTGAGCGGGTCACCCTCGCGGGTCTGGAATGGGGTCGCGTAGAGATTGAGGTCCGGAGAGTTCTCGGACAGGACGTTGAGGTACCACTCCTGCATCGGGAAGGCGGCCTCGCTGCCGAGATCGAACTGGTTCGGCGAACCGAAGAAGTCGCCGTTGGCGTCCGGGTTGCCCCGGAAGTCGAGGAACGTCGTCACGCCACCATGGGCATCGATCAGACCCTTGGTGTACTCCAGTGCCTCGATCACCTCGGGGGTGTCGAGCAGCGACTCGAGCCCGTCGTCCGACAGCAGTGAGCCGCCATTGGCCTTGACCCACAGCCCGAAGAACGCGAAGTCACCCGCCACCTTGGGATCGATGCCGATCTCGGTCAGGTTGTCGCCGTCCATGGTCAGCATCTGGTCGTTTGCCGCGGCCAGCGCATCCCAGTCGCTCCAGTCGAGCTCCTCGGGATCCACGCCGTCATCGGTCATCTCGTCAGCCGCAGCCATCCAGACCGCGGTGTCGAAGAAGTCGGGCAGCGCGTACAGCGTGCCATCCGAGGTCAGCTGCTCGATCGCCGCCGGGCGGTAGATCGAGGTGTCGATCCCGGAAGTGGCGATGCAGTCGTCGAGTGGCTGCAGGACGCCGCGCGAGATGTAGGAGCCGATGATGTCGCGGCTGATGCGCACGACGTCCGGCGGATCGCCGGCCTGGAGCGATGTCAGGAAGCCCTGCGACTCGAAGCCGGTCTCGCTGAACTGGACGTTCAGGTCGGGATACTGCTCCTGCGTGTACTCGACGCGAGTGCGAGCGACGACGTCATCGGTGCTTTCGTAGCTGAAGCCGTAGACGAAGATGTCGCCCGATGCGTCCATGCCGCCGGCGGTGGCGCTGCCGCTCGGAGCGGGCGCTTCCGAACCGGTTGCCGGCGGAGCGCCGGTGTCCTCCGACTCCTCTGGCGACTCTGCGTTCGGGCCGCACGCGGCCAGGACGAGGATGAGAGAGACGGAGATGGGAAGTAGTCGAGTCAGTCGACGGTGCATGCCGATTGCGAGCCCTCCACGGTTGGCTAATCCCCCTCCGCTGAATGCGGCCGCAAAGCGGCTACATGGCACGGGCCTCACAGCCTACCCCGCCGAGGATCGTTAGCGCTACTACTATTCGGAAATCCGGCCGCTGGCCGATGTGCAATTCCCCTGCCATTGGAGCTTCGCCGTTTCCTCATGCCCGCACCACTTCCGACAGAGGTCGACGTCCTCGTCTATGGCGCGACCGCCGGCGGTGTGGCGGCGGCCATCGCGGCGGCCGAGGAGGGCGCTCGGACCCTCCTGGTGGGTGACAATCCGCACGTGGGCGGCATGGTCTCGGGCGGCCTTGGAAAGACCGACATCGAGCGCGGCGAGCGGCTGATCGGCGGCTTCGCAGCTCGCTTCTTCGCAGCCGTCGGCTCCCACTACGGCGAGGGGCCGGCGTACCGCTTCGAGCCATCCGTGGCGGAGGCGACCTTCCGGTCATTGCTCGCGTCGGCCGGTGTCACGTTCATCAGCGAGCGGTCGCTGGATGATGTCGAACGCGAGGGACTGCGCATCGTGGCCGCACGCTTCGGCGACGCCGCGGTCAGCGCGTCAACGTTCATCGATGCCTCGTACGGGGGCGACCTGCTGCGGGCGGCCGGCATTTCGCACGCCATCGGTCGAGAGGGCCGCGACGCGTATGGCGAGCCACTCGCCGGGCGCGTCGAGCTGCTGCCGAACCCACACCAGTTTCGCTCGACGTTCTCGGCGCTCGATGCTGCCGGTGAGCTCCGGCCCGGCGTCCGTCCGTACGAATCGCTCGCCCCGCTCGGTGGCGGCGACGGCCTGGTGCAGTCCTACTGCTACCGCCTGTGCCTGACCGATGATCCGGCCAGGCGTCTGCCCATCGGTCCACCCGACGGCTACGACCCGCAGCGCTACGCCCTCGTCGAGCGCTATCTCGCCGCCCTGGGTCAGGACGCGACCGTTCGCGACTTCCTCGGCATCGGTCGCACCCGCAACGGCAAGACCGACGTCAACTCCGGCGGCCCCGTCTCGACCAACCTGCTCGGTGCCTCGCAGCCGTATCCCACCGCCACGCGCTCGGAGCGTGCCGCCATCGCCGAGGCGCATCGGTTCTGGGCGCACGGACTGATCCATCTGCTCCAGACCGATGCGGCAGTGCCGGCCGCCATCCGCGCGGAGCTCGGCGCGTTCGGCCTTGCCGCCGACGAGTTCACCGATACC
>JAICRD010000189.1 GCA_025937535.1 Chloroflexota bacterium
ACCATGGGCGCGGCGAAGATCGCGTACATCGGCGGCGGGAGCACCCGCGCGCCGGGGACCGTCGCCGCGTTCGTGCAGCGCGGCGAGCACTTCGCCGGCTCCGAGATCACGCTCTTTGACCTAGATCCCGAGCGGCTCGACGTGGTGCGCCGGCTGGCGGAGCGGATGATCGCCGTTCGGGGCCTGGACCTCCGCGTGCGGGCAAGCACGGACCGTCGTGAGGCGCTCGACGGCGCCGATACGGTCCTGACCAGCTTCCGACCCGGTGGATTCGAGGCACGCGCGCTGGACGAGACGATTCCGCTGCGGCACGGAGTCATCGGCCAGGAGACGCAGGGGCCGGGCGGGTTCTTCATGGCGCTGCGGTCGATCGCGGTCATGCGCGACATCGCCGAGGATATGGAGCGTCGCTGCCCCGACGCGTGGCTGGTGAACTACACCAATCCGGTCAACATCGTGTCGGAGGCGATCACCCACCACTCGCCGATCCGCTGCGTCTCGCTGTGCGAGGGTCCGCTCGTCTTCCCGGCCGGCATTGCCCGGCTGGCAGGGCTCGATCCGTCGCGGCTGGATGCGACCCTGGTCGGCCTCAACCACACCGGCTGGACGGTGCGACAGCTGTACGACGGCGCGGACGTCATGCCACTGATCGTCGAAGCCGATGAACACCAGGGCCAGCCGACGACCCGCGGCGAGCGCATGCTCCACCTGGCCGCGGTGATGGGCGCGCTGCCATCGGCCTACCTGTACTACTACTACTTCGCCGATGACGCCCTCGCCGCGGCGCGCGAGGCGCCGCGGACCCGCTCGCAGGAGATCATGGCCGAGGTGGATGACTACTGGGCGCACTACCGCGAGCAGGCCGATGCGCCCGACCCGAAGCTCGACCCTGCCCGCTCACGGGGCGGCGTCCTGGAGCTTGAGCTGGCCGTCGACGTGATCGAGGCGATCGTCAATGACCGCGGGACGGTGTGGCCGGTGAACGTCCCGAACCACGGTGAGGCGATGCCCGGATTTGCCGAGGACCTGGTCGTCGAGGTTCCCGCGAGGGTCTCTCGCGCCGGCGTCGAGCCGCTGGCGGTGCCGGCGCTGCCGGCCCAGGTCCGGGGCCTGATCGAAGCACTCGGCGAGTACCAGGCGTTGACCGCAGAGGCGGCCTGGAGCGGCACGCGGCGCGAGGGCGTCCGCGCGCTGGCCTCCCATCCGCTGGTCGCGACGCTGCCGAAGGCGGAGGCCATCTACGCCGAGATGGCGGCCGCGCACCGCGCGTATCTGCCCGACCGCCTCCTGTCCTGACGTGGAGCTGCGGCGCGTCGACGATGCGGCGGCGCTGGCCATGGCCGCGGCCGGCCTCGTCGTCGACGCGGTCCAGGCTCGGCCCGATGCGGTGCTCCTTGCCGCCACCGGCGAGACCCCGATGGGCTGCTACGCCGAGCTCGCTCGCCGGGCGTTCGACTCGTCTCGCGTCCGCGTGGCGCAGCTGGACGAGTACACGGGCGTCACGGAGGTCGACCCACGCTCGCTGTATGGCTGGATGCGCCGCTCACTGTGCGATCCGCTCGGGATCGACGAGGATCGGATCATCCGGCTGCGGCCAGACGCCGATGAGGCGTCGGCATGTCGCGCGTACGAGGTCGCTGTCGCCGCCGCGGGCGGGATCGACCTCGCCATCCTGGGCCTCGGGCCCAATGGCCACCTTGGCTTCAACGAGCCGCCGACCGATGTCGACGCGCCCACGCGCGAGGTGGCGCTGACGGCGTCGAGCATCGAGAGCAATGGGCGCTACTTCGCCGAGGCGGTCCCGGAGCGCGCCCGGACGGCCGGGATGAATCTCATCCTCGCGGCGCGACGCGTCGTGCTGCTCGTGTCGGGCTCTCGCAAGGCCGATATCCTCCGCCGCGTGCTCCAGGCCGAGCCGACCCCATGGCTGCCGGCGTCGTGGCTGCACCAGCATCCCGACGCGATCGTGCTGGCCGACGCGGCCGCGCTCGGCGACGCGACGCATTCGTGAAGCTGATCCTCGGCGTCGACGGCGGGAACAGCAAGGCCATTGCGGTTGTCGCGCGGCCGGATGGGTCGGTGCTGGGTGCCGCGCGCCGGCTGGGCGCTGCCGACATCTACGCCGAGGGACCCGAGGCCGCGCTGGCGGTGACTCGCGCCGCGGTCGCCGAAGCGCTCGGCCGCGCGGGTGCCGAGCCAGCCGACATCGGCCAGGCGGTCTTCAGCATGGCCGGCGCCGACTGGCCCGAGGACTTCGCCCTCCTTGCCGATGCGCTGACCGGCGACGGGTTCGGCGCACCGATCACGGTCGTCAACGACGCCATCGGCGCGCTCGCCGGTGCGGTGCCAGAAGGCCCGGCGGTCGTCGTGTCGATCGGCACCGGCGCGGCCACGGGCGCGCGCGGCCGCGACGGTTCGGTGTGGCACTCGAGCTTCTGGCAGTCGCCGCAGGGCAGCCACGAGCTCGCGCACGCCGCGCTGTCGGCCGTCGTCCGCAGTGAGCTTGGCATCCTGCCACCGACGCGATTGCGCGAGGCCCTGCTCGCCGCCACGGGCGACGCCGACGTGGAGGCGGCGCTCCACCGCTTCACCGCGCGAGCTCGATTGTCCGCCGGCGTGGTGGGGCCGGTCGTCCGCGGCCAGCTGACGGCTGCCGAAGCCGGCGATCCCGTTGCCCTGGCGGTCGTGGAGAGGCATGGGACCGGGCTCGGCGAGGTCGCGGCCGCGGCCGCCCGACGCGTCGGCATCGGCGACGAGCCCTATGCCCTCGCCTTCTGCGGCGGCCTCGTACGCTCCGGCGCCGAGGTGCTGGTCGGCGCCGCGGTCGTCGCCGTGGAGGCGGCCGGGCAGTCGCCTCGGCGCGTCGCGCCGCGGTGGGAGCCGGCGGTCGGTGCGGTGGTCATCGGCCTTCAGACTGCGAACGTCGTGCTTGACGACCGGGTCGCGCTTCGGCTGGACGAGACGGCGCCGGACGGCCTGATCTACGACGTGCACGCGCCGGATCCACCCTGACGTGAAATTTGGACCGGTGGGCGCGCATTACACGACCGAACTGGCTTGGGACCTCGTCATCCACGCTCAACCGCCGATCGAGACTGCCGCCGCGGCCGGCTACTGTGCCGCCAGCCGCACGAATTTCACGTCGCGAACCGCGACTCGAAAGACGTTCCGTCCAGCGCGCGGTATGCGCCGCTCGACTCAGGAGCCGGATCCGAAGAAGAGCTCCACCCACTGCTGGAGCAGCGGCTTCGGCGGTGGCGCGGCGAGCTGCACGGGCAGCGGCTCCTCGGCACCGGGCGGGATGATCAGGACCTGCTCACCGGGCAACCCGAGGTTGGCGAGGCGGCGCGCCTCCGCGCTGACGTACGCGTCGGAGCGGAGGTAGTCGAGCTCCGCCTGGAGGTCGGCGTTCTCGGCCTCGACCGCGGCGATCTGGGCCTCGATGGCATCGGCGCGCTGTCCGATCTCCCAGTTGAGATAGACCTGCCGCCCGAACTGCACCGCCAGCAACGTTCCGACGATGAGGAGGACGACCAGCCAGGCGATGCCGCCGCGCGACGCGGGCAGCCGCAGGCGACGACGAGGGGCGGCCGGCGGAGGTGCCTCCGCTGCGATGTCGATGCCGGTCATCGCGCGCCAGTCTAGCCGACCACCTCAACGCGGCGCGCGCTCGCGACAGCCAAGCTGTCGCATCGGCCTCCGACGATTCGAACACGTGTGCTATGTTCGCCCCAGAACGGATGTTCTATTTGTCGGAGCTGGAGGAGCCGATGCTGACCGCCCCACCCACGAACGCTGACGAGGCGATCGCGGCACTCCTGGCCAGCCCGGACATGGCGTCGCAGGTCGTCGCGCACCGTGTCCTCGAGCCCCGGCCCCCGCGCCACGCGCCGTGGCCGGAGGGCATCGATCCCCGAATCGTGGAAGGGCTGCGCTCGCGCGGCATCGAGGCTCCCTACACCCACCAGGCAGCTGCGTTCGCAGCCGCGGCGAGCGGACGGAATGCCGTCGTCGTCACGCCGACCGCATCGGGCAAGACGCTCTGCTACAACCTCCCCGTCCTCGACGCCGTCGCCAAGAACGAGGCCGCTCGAGCGCTCTACCTGTTCCCGACCAAGGCGCTCGCCGCCGACCAGCTGGTGGAGCTGCGGGCGCTGGCGGACGCCGCCCACATCGGCCTCAAGACGCACACCTACGACGGCGACACGCCGGCCAACGTGCGCTCGGTGGTCCGGGCCGCCGGACAGGTGGTGATCACCAACCCGGACATGCTCCACTCGGCGATCCTCCCCCACCACACGAAGTGGTTCAAGCT
>JAICRD010000008.1 GCA_025937535.1 Chloroflexota bacterium
ATCCCGACACCGGGGCGCGCGACTTCCCGACGCTGCACGTCATCAAGGCGTACCGAGGCCTGCGTGACGGCCACGCCCTGGATTTCGGCATCTACGCCGAAGTGGTGACGCCGGGACGGGTCGCGCTTGGCGATTCCGTGGCCGTCGGCTGAGTGACCTGAAAACTGCGCCGAAAGCCGCCGGTTGTTCTAGTCGCGGGGCTTTGACCAGAAAATTGCGGCCGTGGCGATACGTTATCCCGCCGATGAGACCGTCACGGGCTGGAGTCACGCTCACGCGGCCGGCGACTGGTCGTTTTGGCCATATAACGTGCCGTGATCTGCGCAATTTTCAAGTCGAGGGTGCGCGACGCCACGCACGTCCCCCGGCGACGGGCGTGACTCGTGCAGAATCGCGGTGGCGTGGAGCGTGAGCGTGAGAGTGGACGACCCGGACCGGCCGATGCGCTGGGGCGCCTGGCCGATGCGCTGAAGCGCCGCGCGGCGAGCGCGCCCGGGCCGGACCGCGAGGCGAAGGCGGAGAGCCTGCGCCGCCACGTCCAGGACTACCTCCAGCCGCGCGCCGCCGACCTGGATGCGCCGCTGCTCGTTGTCATCCTTGGCTCGACCGGGAGTGGCAAGTCCAGCCTGATCAACGCCCTGGCCGGCCGCGCCCTGAGTCCGAGCGGCGTGCTGCGGCCGACCACGCGCAAACCCGTTGCCATCGGCGACCGCGACGACCTGGGCGGCCGGATGGGCAGCCTCGCGCAGCGAACCGGGCTCGACATGCGCACCGGCGAGGGCGCCCGACGCGGCCTCGTGCTGGTCGACGCACCGGACTTCGACAGCGTCGAGCTCGAGAACCGTGACAAGGCCATGGAGCTGCTCGAGGTCGCCGATCTCGCGATCTTCGTGACGACGGCGACGCGCTACGCCGACCAGGTGCCGTGGCACGTGCTCGGCCGAGCCCGGACCCGCGGCGTGCCGCTGCTGGCGGTGGTGAACCGCCTGCCCGAGGACGCCGAAGACGCCGATGCGGTGCTGGCCGACTACCGCGCCCTCCTGGAGCGCGGCAAGCTCGTCGACTCCGGCGCGGCCGGGAGCCTCGCGGTCGTTGCCGTTCCGGAGGGCGCGCTGGACGTGGAGCGCGACGCGCTGGCGGCGGACGCCATCAAGCCGATCCGCGATGCGCTCGATCGGCTGGTCGCCTCGCACGACGATCGACGCGCGCTTGCCCGGCGCGGGCTCGCCGCCGCGCTGAAGGGCATCCCGGAGGCGGTCGAGGCCATCGCCGGCCAGGTCGACGAGGAGCAGCGCTCGGTGGCGGAGCTGCGCGCATCGGCAGATCGCGCGTACGGCGCCGCGCGCCAGGCGCTCGACGACGAGATCAAGCGCGGCACGTTCATGCGAGCCGAGGTTCTGCGGCAGTGGCAGGAGTTCATCGGCGCGGGGCAGATCGCGCGGTTCCTGGCCGAGGGCATCGGCAAGCTGGTGGCGACCGTGCGGAGCCTGATCGAGCCGGCGCCGGTTGCGCCGGCGACCGAGGTCCGCGAGGCCGCCTTCGCCGATCTGACAGCGCTGGCGGTGCAGCACGCCGACACGGCCGCACAGCGGACCGCGACCGCCTGGTCCGGCGACCGATACGGCGCGCTGGCGCTCGCCGCCGACGAGGCGCTGTGGCGCGCATCGCCGGAGCTGGCTGAACGGCTCACGACAGACCTCGAGGACTGGGCGCGAGGCATCGGCGACCGCATCCGCACGTTGGGCGCGCGGCGGAAGGGCTGGGCGCAGGCCGCCAGCCTGGGCGTCAACGTCGTGGGCACGAGCGCGGTGCTGGCGGTCTTCGTGCACACCGGCGGGCTGACCGGCGCCGAGGTTGGTATCACCGCCGCGACGGCGGTGGTCAACCAGAAGCTGCTGGAGGCCATCTTCGGCGAAGCGAACGTCGTCGCCTTCGTCAACGGGGCGCGCGATGACCTCAGGCAGCTGCTCGACCAGGCCTTCGCCGACGAGCGTGCCCGCTGGTCCGAGAAGCTCGGCGCCACCGGCGACCCGAAGCTCGCCACGGAGCTGCGCCGCCTGGCCCACGAGGTCGCCGCCATGGTGCCGGCATGAACGGCGAGGGCGGGCCGCTCGATGAGCGACTGGGGCGGCTGCGGGCGGCGGTGGACGCGGCGGCATCCATCGGGCTGGAGGCTGAGGGCGCTCGCACGCGCACGGTGGCCCGACGGGTGGCGCGCCGGGCCGGCTTCGGCGGCGCGGTGTACGTCATGGCCCTGGCCGGCGGGACGGGGGTGGGGAAGTCATCGGTCCTCAATGCGCTGGCCGGCGAGGAGGTCAGCCCGGCGAAGTCGGTCCGACCCACGACGGACGCTCCGGTTGCCTGGGTCCCGGCCGACAAGCGTGATGAGCTGGACGCCCTGCTGGACTGGCTGAAGGTCGGCTCGATCGTGACCCACGAGGGGCGCGAGCTGGATGACGTCGCGATCCTGGACCTGCCGGACATCGACTCCGTGCGCGTCGAGCACCGCGCCACGGTCGACGCGCTGCTGCCGCGGATCGACGCCGTGACCTGGGTCGTCGACCCGGAGAAGTACGACGACCACCGTGAGCACGCCTACTGGCGGTCGCTCGTCCCGCACGCCGACCGCCTGCGCTTCGTCCTCAACAAGGCGGACCGATTGACCGATGCGGACGTCAAGGTCGTCGCCGATGACCTGCGCGCTCGCCTCATCGCCTCGGGCATCCCCCGGCCGGAGGTGCACGTCGTGTCGGCCGTTCGGGGCACCGGGATCGACGGCCTTCGAGAAGCACTGGCTGACGCGGGCCATGCCAAGGTCATCATCGCCACCAAGCTGGAGACCGATCGCGCCGCCGCCGCGGAGCGCCTGGGCCGCTCGGTCGGGCTGGACGCCGACGAGGGATACCGACCGCTGCTGGCTCCGGAGGACCGCGAGCGGCGGACGCGGGAGGCGATCGACGGGGCGCTGGAGCTCGTGGATCTCGATGGGTTGGCGCGCCAGGTCCGCGGCGCGGTCATGCACCGCGCGCGGATCGGCGGTGGATCGTTCCTGGGGCGGCTGATCGCGCTGGGGTCGTCGTTCACCGGGCGGCGCGGCCGGCGGGCTGATCCCGCCGCCTATCTGCGGGCGTGGCGCTCGCGCGGCGCGATGGGTCGGGTGCTGAACCCGCTGCGCGCGGCGATGGTCGAGGCGGCGGGCGGCCTCCCGGCGTCGAGCCGCGGACGGGTGCTCACCGCGCTGGGAGCGCTTTCGGCGGAGGCCGACGTCGCGCGGGTGATCGACCGAGCGGTGGCCGGGGCGGGCGAGCTCGAGATTCCGCGGTCGCCGCTGTGGCCGGTCATCGGCGCGTTGCAGGTGGTTGTTGGTGCGGTGCTGCTCTTCGCGGTGGCGTGGATGGTCGTCCTGTTCGTCGCGGGCGGCGGAGTGCCGGTGGCGACCGTATCGGCGCCGCTGCTGGGCCCGATCCCGATGCCGCTGGCGCTGCTCACCGCATCGGTCCTGATCAGCGCGCTGCTCGGGTGGATATTGGGCCTGCATGCCGGCTGGATCGGGCGGCGGCTGGCCGCGGGCGTCGGGGCGCGCGTCGAGGAGGCGATCCGGGAGGGCGTGGTGCGCGACGCCTTCGGCGGGCTCGACCGCGTCGAGGAAGCGCGCCGGGTGATCGCCGCGGCCGCGGACCTGGGGTGAGTATCGGCGGCTGACACCGATGAGCCTTTGGCACTCGGTCGGTCAACCATGCACAACACCAACCGCAGAGGTGCGCTGATGTCCTACCAGGCCGATCCTCGCGTGGACGCGTACATCGACGCGCTGCCAGCATGGCAGCAGGAGATCTGTCGGCTGGTCCGAGAGGTCGTGCACGCGGCCGATCCCGAGGTGGTCGAGACCATCAAGCGTCGCGTGCAACCGTATTTCGTGCTCGACGGGAACATCGCGGCGCTCCTCGCGGCGAAGGACCACGTCAACGTCTTCATCTACGACCCGCTCGTGTCGGACCCCGACGGCATCATCACGCATGGTCACGGCAACGCCACGGGGCGGCAGATCTGGATCAACGAGGGCGATCCGATCAATGTCGCGGCCTTGAAGCGGATGTTCGAGGAGATCATCGCGCGCAACCGGGCCGGTGGCTGGCGAAGGGTCGTCTCCGCCTGAACGTTGCCGGGGCACGGACTCCCGGCGCACAATCGCGCCATGGCGAACGCAGCCAAGAAGAGCCTGGACCAGCCCGACGAGCGCGTGGCGGCCGAGGGGATCGCCGCGGACGTCGTGCAGGTGGGGGATGCATCGGTCTCGCGAAACATCTTTCAGCCCGGCGCGCACTGCGCCCTCGGGGGCCGGACGATGCCGGGCAACGTGCGCGCCCGTGAAAGCTGCCTGGCGCACCACACCGGTGTCCTGCTCGAGGGCCGGCTGCACGTCGAGATGGACGACGGGTCGACGCTGGACATCGCGCCGAACGACGTGTTCGACATCCCGCCCGGGCACGATGGCTGGGTGACCAGCGAAGCGCCGATGCGGGCCATCAACTGGTCGGGGGTCCGGACCTGGATGCCGGCGGCCGAGTCGGGCGAGCGAATGCTGGCGACGATGCTGGTGACCGATATCGTCGGCTCGACCGAGCTCGCGGCGCGCCTGGGGCACGAGCGCTGGCGGGAGCTTCTGGCGCAGCACAACCGGATCGTTCGCAACGAGCTGGATCGGCTTCGGGGGCGCGAGGTGACGACGACCGGCGACGGCTTCCTCGCCGTCTTCGACAGTCCCGGTCGCGCGATTCGGGCTGCGATCGGCATCCGCGCGGCCCTGGCGTCGATCGGAGTCGAGGTGCGCCAGGGCGTGCACACCGGCGAGGTGGAGCGGGTCGGCGAGGACGTGCGCGGGATCGCCGTGCACGAGGCGTCGCGCATCGCCGCCGCGGCGGGGGCGGGCGAGATCCTCGTCTCGACCACGACGCGCGCCCTGGCCGGGAGTGACGGGCTGGCCTTCGTCGATCGCGGCAGCCACGAGCTCAAGGGGCTCGACGGCGCGCGCGACCTGTTCGGCGTCGAGGCGGCGACGTAGCGTGACCGGGATGGAGCCGCAGCCGGGTCGCAACGACGAGTTCTGGCGCGAATTCCTCCAGCAGGGCGGGGACACCTGGCAGGGGATCGGCCGGCGGTTCTTCAAGCGCATCCCGGCCGATCCACGGTGCCGCATGTGCGCCGCCCCCTTCCGTGGCCCCGGCGGTACGATGATGCGTGCGCTCGGCAAGCGGCAATCGGATGCGAATCCGAACTGGTGCACCTCCTGCTTCGACGTCATGGCCAAGCACCATGGCGGTGCCGAGGTCGAGGGCGCCATGCTCTTCGCCGATATCCGCGGCTCCACCGCGCTCGCCGAGCGCATGTCGCCCGGCGAGTTCCACGCGCTGCTGAACCGATACCTGGCCACCGCCAGCCAGGTCGTGTTCAAGCACGACGGCGTCGTCGACAAGTTCGTCGGCGACGAGATGATGGCGATGTTCTTCCCGCTCCTCACCGGCGAGCGCTACGTGGCGCGGGCCGTGGACGCCGCAAAGGACCTGTTGCGGGCCACCGGCCACGCCGATCCTGGCGGCCCGTGGGTGTCCATCGGTGTGGGCCTTCATTCGGGCACCGCGTGGTTCGGGGTGGTCGGCGAGGGGACGCACATCGAGATGACGGTGGTCGGCGACGCCGTCAACGTGGCTGCGCGCCTGGCCGGCGCCGCGGGACCGGGTGAGGTCCTGGTGTCCGCCGATGCGGCCGCTGCCGCCGGCCTCGACCCGAGCCTGGAGCGGCGGTCGCTGGCGCTGAAGGGCAAGTCCGTCGACACGGAGGTCGTGGCGCTTCGGGTGGACGCCGGCTGAGGGCGCGAACGTCGCCGCCGCTAGGCGGGACGCGACGGCGCCGGTATGAGCCCGCCCAGCCACGCGCCGGCGCGCACCAGCCAGTGGTCGTGTCCGTGTCGCGCCACGAGCTGGACGCCGATCGGTAGGCCGGACGCATCGGCGCCAATCGGAAAGGCGATGGCCGGGTGTGCGGTCAGGTTGAAAGGCTCGGTGTAGGTCGAGAGGCGCCAGTACGGGACGGGTTGCCCGTCGACCTCGATCGGCGTGCCGGTTGGCCGATGCGTGAACGGCCCGCACATGACCGCCGGGAGCAGCACGGCGTCGTGGTGGCCGAAGAGCGAGTCCCAGGCCGCGCGAGCGGCGGCGCGGCGTCGCCGCAAGGCAGCCGACGTGCCCCAGGCGGCACCGCTGGATGTCGCCGCGGCATGGAGGTCGACCCAGGTGCGGTGGTGCTCACGCAGGTCGGCAGGAGGCGCGACGTGCTCGACGTGCACCTGGTTGCGGCGCGCTTCCCGAGCGAGCTCGGTGATCGCAGCGCCGATGGACTCGGCGACGGGGATCCCCTCGAAGGCATCGATGACGCCCAGCGAGGTCGCCGCCGGGTCGAAGGGCGAGTCGTCGCCCGGCGCGCCGAGCACGTCGAGCAGCAGCGCGATGTCGTCGAAAGTCCGCGCCATCGGCCCCATCGTGGCCAGCACCCCGACGCCGCCGCCGCGCGGGTGGGTGACCGGTTCGGTCACGTGGCCGCGGGTCGAGATCGCGCCGAGCGTCGGCTTCAGCCCGATCACGCCACAGAAGGCGGCCGGCAGGCGAACGGATCCGGCGATGTCGCTGCCGACCTCGATCGGGCTCAGGTGTGCGGCGACCGCGGCCGCCGCACCACCGCTCGACCCGCCGGGCGTGCGCTCGACGTCCCACGGGTTGTTCGCCCGCCCGTGCACCGGGTTCGACGTCTGGAAGTCGGCGAGGTCGCGCGCCACGTTTGTCTTGCCAAGGAGGATCGCTCCCTCCGCGCGCAGCCGGGCGGCCACGAAGCCGTCGCGTGGAGCGGGCTGACGCGACGCCGACGGGTTCCCGACGACCGTCGGCATGCCGGAGACGCGATGCGAGTCCTTGAGCGTCATCGGCACGCCGGATAGCCGTCCGGCCGTCGGCCGCGCCGCAGCGGCCAGGGCGCGCTCGGCGTCGAGATGGATCACCGCGTTGAGCGAGGGGTTCAGCCGTTCGATGCGCTCCAGGTACGCGCGCACCGCCTCGGCGGGCGAGATCGACCGTGCCGAGATGGCCGCCGCCAGCTGCGAGGCCGACAGCCCCGTCGGATCGTCGCTCACGCGACAGCCGCAGCGGGCACCTCGCCCGGCCGCGCGCTGGCGAGCCGAGCGAAGAGGAACAGGACGACCACCACCACGACGGCGTTGAGCACGAAGAAGCTGCTGTAGCCCAGGCCGATCATCGCGGTCGCGGCGACCGGGCCCAGCGTCGAGCCAAGGTCGCCGATGGCGCGGAACAGCCCCGCCGTGGCGCCGTGGCCGCCGGCGCGCCCGGCATCCATGACGTAGGCCTGCATGGCGGGGCCGCGCAGCGCGTTGCCGCCGCCCATCGCCAGCGAGGCGATGAGGATCCAGGCCGCATCCGCGGCGAGCGCCATGAACACGAGCCCGACGGCCGATGCCACCAGGAGGACCACGATGATGGCGCGGCGACCGTATCGGTCCGAAATCATGCCGGACGGGTAGAGCAGGATGAAGCCGACGGTGTTCGAGAGGAACAGCGCCCAGCCGACGAAATCGGCCCCGACGCCGAGCTCGTCGACCGCGAAGAGCGGCAGCGCGGTGAACTGCGCCCCGGTCATGGTGAAGAAGACGACGAAGCTAACCCCACTGATGAGGAGGAAGTCGCGGCTGCGGGCGAGCATCCCGAGCGCGGCGATCGGCGAGGCGTGGACGACCGGCGCGTGGTGGCGTGACTCCCTCACGAACAGCGCCGGCCCGATCGCGGCGACCGCCAGGACGGCGAAGGCCCACAGCGCCGGCCGCAGCCCCAGCGACGCACCGATCCAGCCGCCGATGAGCGGGCCGAACCAGAAGCCGATGCGCTGGCTGGCCTGGTAGGCCGACAGGTGGCGACCTCGGGTCGCCGGCGTCGAGAGATCGGCCACCGCGGCCAGTCCGGCCGTGGTCGACATGCCGGCACCCACGCCCTCGAGGACGCGGGCAAGGAGCAGCCACTGCCACGTGGGCGACAGGGCGCTGGCGATGCCCGAGGAGGCCAGCAGCAGGATGCCGGTGACGAAGATCGTGCGACGGCCGACCTGCTCCGAGGCGGCGCCGACCGGGATGTCGGCCACCAGGCGCGTGGCCCAGCGCAGGCTGACGATCAGGCCGACCACGAACGGCACCGCGCCGATGTCGAGCGCGAAGAGCGGGATGATCGGCAGGCTGACGCCTATGCCGAGGCTCGACAGCGTCAGCGCAGCGAGCAGCGGCCACGGGCTCCCACGCTCGATTCCGCCCTCCGGGGCGGGGGCAACGGACGCCGTCACGCGGTCAGACTCGCGCGGCCTTCAGGGACGGGAGCACGCGCTCCGCGATCAGCTCCAGCGTCGCCTCGTATCGGTCGAACTGCATCCGCAGGTCGAACACGAAGTGGTCGATGCCGCGCTCCGCGATCTCGACGATCTGCTCGACCACCTCGTCGGGCTCGCCGACGACCGCGATGCCACGGATGTCCTCGATGGTCTGGAAGCCGCCCTCGGGCTGGATCCAGGTCTTACTCGCCTCCGACGACCCGGCCAGCGCGGCGATGTCGAGATCGGCGCGGGCGCGGTTGCGGTCCGTGTCGACCTTGACCAGCGGGATGATCGACCGCGTGATCCGCCGGCCGGTCTCGGCCTCCAGCTCGGCGAGGAGCTCGAGCCGATCGTCGAGCGTGGCGAGCGGGATACGGCCGGGCATCCAGGCATCGCAATTCGCGACGGTGGTCCGCACCGATGCGCGCGTCGTGCCGCCGTACCAGATCGGAATCGGCTGCTCGGGCTTCGGCGTGAGGGTCACGTTCTCGAACTGGAAGAACTCCCCGTCGAAGGTGACGTCGTCCTCCGTCCACACGCGGCGGACGATCTGCGCCATCTCGGTGAAGATGAGCTTGCGCTGCTCGCGGTTGAAGCCGGCCGCGGCCAGCTCCGCGTGGTTGCTGCCCATGCCGAGCCCGGCGATCACGCGCGGGCCGTGGAGGTAGCTCATGGCGGCCAGGTCCTGCGCCAGCTTTAGCGGCCAGCGCAGCGGGATGAGGACCGCGGTGCCCAGGAAGATTCGTGACGTCACGGCGCCGATGGAGTTCAGCGAGGCGAGCGGCTCGATGAACGTCCGATCCGTTCCCTCCATGCCGTGCGGCTTCCACAGCAGGTGGTCGCGCACCCAGACCGCGTCGAAGCCGAGCTCCTCGGCGCGCTTCGAGCCGCCGATGATCCGCTCGCGCGACGCATGCTCGCCGAAGTGCGGCACCAGCACGCCGTACGTCATGCCCTCCGCGGTGCGGTCGAGGGGCCGCGGGGTCTCCGATGGTGCGACGGTCACTGCGGCACCCCGGCGATGTACTGGCCGTAGCCCGGCTGGCCCACGATCTCGCGGTCGCGCGCGACGACCGTGCCGCGCAGCATGGTCATGGCGACGTAGCCCTTGACCTTCCAGCCGAGATACGGCGTCCAGCCGACCTTGGTGTAGAGGCCGTCATCGGTCAGCGTCATCTCGCGGTCGATGTCGACCAGCACGAGGTCCGCGTCCGAGCCGGGCACCAGGGCGCCCTTCTTCGGGAAGATGCCGAGCATGCGGGCCGGTGCCTCCGACAGCAGCTCGACCGCGCGGCGCAGCGTGATCTTCCCGTCGTTCACATCGGTCAGGGTGATGGTGTACTGCCAGTCGTACTGCGGCGAGCCCATGGCCGAGTGCCAGGCGTCGTTCTCCATCTGCTCGAGCTCATCGAGCGTGTGCGGCGCGTGATCGGCGTCGATGCTGTCGATGGTGCCGTCGTTGAGCGACTTCCAGATCTCGGCCATGCGATCGGCGTCCTCGGTGATGAAGCCGCCGGGGCAGGCACGGCCCTTGAGGCGCATGAGGTCGTCGCGGGTGAGATGGTAGTACTTCGGATCCACCGAGGCGGTGACGCGCTGGCCCTTCACCTTCGCGGCGCGGATGAGGCGCAGCGACCCGGCCGAGTGGGTGTGGACGAGGTTGAGGCGAACGCCGGTCAGGGCCTGGAGGTTGATGAGGGTGTTGGCGGCGGTGTGCCAGATCGCATCGGTCGTGTAGACCTCGCCGAAGGTGTACCAGTTGGCCGGCTTGCCGGCGGCGAACGCCTCCTCGGACAGCTCCTCGAACAGACTCTGGTTGAAGGGGTGCACGTTCAGCGGGAGGCCGGTCTTCTCGATGGCGCGGAACGCCTTGAGGAGTGATGCCTCGTCGTTCATGGCCAGCCGCGGGTCGTGCGGGTAGGCGCCGGAGACCTGGAAGATCTTGTAGCCGGTCGCGCCGGCATCGGCCAGCCTGGCGATCTCGTCCAGCTTGGTGCCGGCGACCCAGTGGCCGAAGTCGATGATCGACGTGGCGTCGGCTTTCTCGCGCTTCTCCAGGTAGGTCTCGACCGTGTCGGTGGGCGGCTCGACGTTGGGCATGTCGATCATCGTCGTCACGCCGCCCGCCGCGCCCGCCTTCGAGGCGGTGAGGAAGTCCTCCTTGTGGGTGAAGCCGGGCTCGCGGGTGTGGGCGTGCGTGTCGATGATGCCGGGGAGGACCAGGCGATCCGTGGCGTCGATCGTCTCGGCGGCCTCGACCGTGTTGTCGCCGTCGACCACGCCGGCGATCCGCCCCTCGTCGATGAGCAAGTCCGCGCGGACCAGCTGCCCGCCGAGATAGACCTGGCCGCCTGTGACCCGCGTCTGGTAGTTCGCCATCAAGTTCCTCCTGGAGTGGCTGACACCTCGACGAAGTCGACCTTCGCGGGTGCATAGATCTCGAGCAGCCGGGCGTCGTCGTCGCCGATGTTCGTGGCCGAATGGGGGACGCCGGGCGGAATGAAGACGGTGTCGCCGGGACCGGCGTCGTGGTCGACACCGTCGACCCGGATGCGAACGCGGCCCGAGAGGACGTGGTAGACGTTCTCGGCGGTGGTGTGCAGGTGGTACGGGCCGGGCGCCGAGCCGGCCAGGATGACGTTGAGGTGCAGATCGACCTGCTCGGCGCCGATCTCGGGGTCGACCAGCTTGATCATCGCGCCGCGGCCGTAGCGGAGTTGCGACTCGCGTCCCTCGCCGTCACGGATGACGTGGGCGCGTCGACGGGGGCCCGTGGCGCCCGCATCGGTCTGGCTCATGCGCCCTCCTCGGCATGACGGTGATCCCATGGCATGAGGCGCCGTTCGAGGCGCTTGAGGCCGGCGGTCAGGGCGACGCTGACGACCATGATCGCCAGGATCGGCACGAACAGGTTCGCGGTCTGGAAGAAGTTCGCGAAGCGGATGATCATGCCGCCCAGACCCGTGATGATGGCCGTCATCTCGGCCACGATCACGCCCACCAGCGCCTGGCTCAGCGCGACCCGGATGCCGGCGAAGATGAACGGCATGGCGCCCGGCAGGACGACCGTGGTGACCACCTGGCGCTCGCTGGCGCAGGCAACGCGCGCGACGTCGAGCAGCTCGACGTCGACGTTCTTGACGCCGGCCATGGTGTTGATGATCACCGGGAAGACCCCGGCGATGAAGACCAGCGCAAGGCGCAGCTCGGTGTCGATCCCGAACCAGATCACGAGCAGCGGGATGAGGGCGATCGACGGCAGCGCGTACAGGAAGCTGACATAGGGGTCGAGCACGTACTCGAGCGTCCGGAAGCGGCCCATGAACAGGCCGATGAGCACGCCGACCACGATGGCCAGCCCGAAGCCGGCGATGAGCGCGCCGATGCTGATGGCCAGCGCGCCCCACAGCGTGCCATCGGTGATGGTCAGCTCGATGATGCTCTCGAGAATCGCCGATGGCGGCGCGAACAACGCCCGGCTGACGCCGCTGGCATACAGCTCCCAGGCGACGATGAGGATGACGAACGTGACGATCCGGACGGTCCACACCCCCGTCCGCGTGTAGAGGAACCCGCGGCGGGTCGCGCGGTGGTGCGAGTGGTGCAGCGCCGAGGCGCGGACGGGCGCGCCGCCGGGGTGCGCGGCCGGCTTCGGGGTCATCGGATCCGCTCCACGTTGGCCCACGGCGTTGCGCGGCGCTGGAGGAAGTAGACGACCTCGGCCAGCACGATGCTGAACAGGCCCAGGATGATGACCGGCACGAACAGCTTGTCCGTCTGGAAGAAGCGGCCGTACTGGATGATGAGCTGACCGGTGCCGGTCACCGCCGCGGTCATCTCGGCCACGATGATGCCGACCAGGGCGCGGGCCACGCCGATGCGCAGGCCGGCGAAGAGGTAGGGGATCGATGCTGGCACCACGACCGTGGTGAGCATCTGCCAGCCGTTGGCGGCGAAGGCACGACCGGTGTCGAGCAGCTCGCGGTCGACGCTCTTGGCGCCGATGTAGGTGTTGATGATGATCGGGAAGATCGAGCTGAGCACCACGATCGTGACCCGCAGCTCGAAGTCGATCCCGACCCACAGCACCAGCAGCGGCACCAGCGCGATGCGCGGCGTGGCGTACAGCGCGCTGACGTACGGGTCCAGGATGAGGTCGACCAGGCGGATGCGGCCCATGGCGAAGCCGATGGCCACGCCGAGGACCGAGCTGATCGCGAAGCCGACGACCAGGCCCTGGAGCGTCGTCGCGAAGGCCGGCCACAGCGTGTTGTCGACGAAGGCGAGCTCGACGAAGGCCGCGACGATCGCGGTCGGGTAGGACGCCACGATCGGGTCAAGGCGGCCCAGGACCTCCCACAGGACGAGCACCGCCACGACCGAGCCGATGCGCAGCATGGTCGGGTCGCGGAGGGTCCGGGCCGAGATCACGCCGGCGTCTCCATCGGCGTCGTGTCCTCCGCCGCGTCGGAGCGCTCCTCGTCCTCCGCGAGCTCGCGCTCGAGCATTCCCCAGATCTCGCCGCGGATCTGCGCGTACTCCGGCTCTGCGCGGAAGTTGTAGTCGTACCGCGGCCGGCGAAGGTCGACGGCGAATTCGCGGATGATGCGCCCGGGGTGCGTGCCCATCACCACGATCCGGTCGGAGAGGTATACGGCCTCGTCGATCGAGTGGGTGACGAACAGGATCGTCAGGCTGGTCTGCTCGGCGATCTTCTGGAGCTCGCCCTGGAGGTGCTCGCGGGTCAGGGCGTCGAGCGCGCCGAACGGCTCGTCCATGAGCAGCAGCTTCGGCTCGATGGCCAGGGCGCGCGCGATGCCCACGCGCTGGCGCATGCCGCCGGAGATCTCACCTGGATAGTGGTGGGCGTACTTCTCCAGGCCCAGCATGCGCAGCCAGCGCATGGCGCGCTCCTCGCGCTCCTGCTTCGGGACGTTCTGGATCTCGAGGCCGTAGGCGGCGTTGGCCAGGGTGGTGCGCCACGGAAAGAGGTTGAAGTGCTGGAAGACGACGGCCTTGTCGCGCGACGGGCCGACGCTCGGGACGCCGGCCACGGTGACGTCACCGGAGGTTGCCGGGAGGAGCCCGGCCACGATCCGCAGCAGGGTGGTCTTGCCGCAGCCGCTGGGGCCGATGAGGGAGACGAACTCGCCTTCGGCGGCCGTCAGTGAGAAGTCGTCGAGGACGGGCTGGGCGACCCGACCGAAGGATTTCGAGACGTGCTGGATATCGAGCACCGTGGGCTCCGCTGCGGATGACGCGGGTCCCCGGCGGAATCGGCTCCGCCGGGGACCGGTGGGTTCCTACTGCTCCCCGTTACGCTCGAGATAGCTCTCCACGAACGAGGGATCGGCCCATTCCTCGATGGCCGGAGCGCTGTCGTCCAGCGTCCCCACCTCCGTCTCGATGGCCACGGTGTTCTCCAGGAGATCAGTGCTCATGCCGCCGTTCACGGCGAACATGCCGATGTCCTTGAAGATGTCGTACGCCTGGTCGCGAGCCTCATCGGAGGGACCCTCGACGGTATCGGCCGAGCGCTCAATGTACTCGTCCTTGTTCTCGTCGGCCCACCGCACCGAGTCGACGAACAGGTCGACCATGAGCTGGGCGAGGTTCGGGTTGGCCGCCAGCCAGTCATCGGTCACGATGAGGCCGTGCTGGAGGTAGTCCGGCACCGCCTCGCCGTAGGCGAAGAGGTTCTTGAGCCCCTCCTCGGCGGCCGTCAGGCCCTCCGCTGCGTGGGCCGGGCCGGCCTCGATCTGGCCCTCCAGCAGCGCGGACATGCGCGCTCCGGTGCCGCCGATCTGGACGAAGTTGACGGCGTCGACGTCGACGCCCTCGCGGTCGAGCACGACCCGGGTCAGCGTGTCGCTGATGTCACCCGGCGTCGAGATCCCGACGCGCTGTCCCTCGAGGTCGGACAGCGACTCGACCTCCGGCTGGCTGATGAGGAGATAGTCCGGCGCCTGGAGGTCGCTGGCGATGACCTTGACGCCCTCGCCGCTCTCCTGGACCAGCAGGATGGCCGACAGCAGGGTGCCGACGGCCACATCGGCCTCGCCGGCGACGAGCGCGCGGAAGGCATCCTGCGAGGACTCGAAGTAGTTGTCCTCGACTGTCAGGCCCTCGCCCTCGAGGTCCTCCAGCCACTTGAAGTTCATGATCTGGGTGAAGTCCGGCTGCGAGGCGAACGCGACTCGCAGGGAGTCGGACTCCGGCTCGCCGGGACCTTCGGCGGCCTCACTCGGTGCGGTCGACTCCGCCGGCTCGGATGCGGGCGCTTCCGACGGCTCGGACGCTTCGCTGGCCGAAGGGCTTGACGTTCCGCTCGTGCAGGCCGCCACCAGAAGGGCCAGCAGTACGAGAAGCACGGGTACTCGTAACTTCATTTGGTCGTTCCTCTTCCTACTCGGTTGGTCGTCATGTCCGCGAGCACGACCTCCTTGCCGTGCTCGAGGTGTAGGTGGATCACTCGCTCCGCCGTGTCCGAGTCGCGCTGCCACAGGGCGTCGAGGATCTCCCGATGCTCCCGTATCGACCGGCCACGCTGTTCGTCGGTGTAAAGGCGGAGGACCTGGTACGACATGTACTGCGGATGCAGCCGCTCGACGAGCTGGATGAGACGGCGGCTGCGGGAGGCCTCGGTGATGCGCCGGTGGAGCTCACCGTTGAGCTCGACCAGCCGGTCGACGTCGGTCGGCGGCGACGCCACGATGCCTTCCATCTCGCGCTGGAGCTCGTCGAGCGACTCCAGCTCCGGGCGGGTGATGCTCTCGGCCGCCATGGCGGCTGCCAGCCCTTCCAACCGCTCCCGGATCAGGAAGACGTGCGCCACGTCCTCCATCAGGTCGGCGACGACATAGCCGCGGTTCGGCTCGGATCGAACCAGACCGTCCGACTCCAGGCGCCGAAGCGCGTCGCGCACCGGCGTGCGGCTCACGGCCAGCGCCGATGCCAGGTCGGACTCGATGAGCCGGCTGTTCGCCGGCAGGTGGCCGGTTCGCAGCGCCTGGCTGATGGCGTGGTAGACGGCCGCGCTCAGCGGAGCCTCACCTCGGTCGAGAGCCTCCAGATCGAGGACGGCCGCCCTCCCGGACGGAGCCGACTGCGATGCCGGCCCCGGTGCCTCGTGCGATGCCGGCGGCGACGCCGGTTGCGTGTCAGGCTGCATACGAATGACGGGCAGTGTATACAATCCGTCAAGATCGTGTCCCTTGATCATTCGCACCATTCGCGACATTCGTGACTTCGAAGGAGTGAGCGTTGGAGTACGACCTCCGCATTCGGGGCGGCACCGTCCAGACGCCGACCGGCCCGCTGGTGACGGACCTGCTGATCAGCGATGAGCGCATCGCCGGCCTGGTTGCCCCGGACGCCGAGGCGACGGCGCGGGAGAAGATCGACGCCTCCGGCCTATGGGTCCTGCCCGGCCTGGTCGACCTCCACGTTCACGCCCGCGTCCCCGGCTACGACTACAAGGAGGACTTCCGCACCGCCTCGCGGGCCGCGGCCGTCGGCGGCGTGACGACCTTCGTCGACATGCCGAACCTCGAGCCACCCACGACCACGGTGGAGCTGCTGGAGCAGCGGCGCGCGCTGGCGGAGCGTGACTCCCACGTCGACTTCGGCCACTTCGCCTCGTCACGCAACCTCGAGGAGATCCCGAAGCTGGCGGCGGCGGGTGCTGCCGGCTTCAAGACGTTCCAGGTGGGTGGCGGCTATCCGCACGACCCGCGACTGGTGATGAGCGACCCGGCCGAGCTGTACGCGACGTTCGCGGCAATCGCCGAGACCGGCCTGCCGTGCGTCGTCCATCCCTTCACCCAGTCCCTGATGGACTACCTGAGCGAGGTGCGGTTCGCGGCCGGCGAGCCTCGCGACATCCGCACCTTCAGCTACGTGTACACGCGCGACATCGTGTGGAGCTCATCGGTCGCGGTGCTGCTCGAGATCCAGCGCGAGACCGGCGCGCGGCTCCACCTGCTGCACACCCATTCGTCGGCCAGCCTGCGGCTCATCCGGCAGGCGAAGGCCGATGGAGCGGCCGTGACCGCAGCGATCGACCCCAAGTACTTCCACCTTCGCGGCGAGGACCTCGCCGAGCACGGCGCGCGTGGCCTGCCGGGCGGCTTCATCGTCGAGGATGCGGACCGGATGGCCGCCATCTACGGCGCCCTGGACGACGGGACGCTGGACGTCATCGACTCCGACCACGCGCCGCACACCCTGGACGACCTGAAGCGCATGGAGGCCGACCCCTGGACCGGCCCCTGGGGCGGGCCGCACCTGGAGCACATCCTCTCGCTGCTCCTGACCGATGTCGCCGACGGCAAGCTCCGCCTCGGGCGCCTCGTGGCGCTGCTCTCGGAGAACCCGGCGCGGATCCTGGGCCTGTACCCGCGCAAGGGTGCCCTGCTCCCGGGCTCCGATGCCGACCTGGTCATCGTCGATCCCGACCGCGCGGTGGTGCCGCAGGACGAGGGCATGGAATCGAAGTCGGCGTGGACGCCCTACGCCGGCTGGCAGCTCCGCGGTGCGCCGATCCTGACGATGCTGCGCGGAACCGTCATCTCGCGTGACGGCGAGGTGCTCAACGAGCCCGGCAGCGGCCGCCACATCTCGGGCGTGGCGCAGCGCAACGTCGCAGCGACGCCCGGCACGGCGCCCGGCCTGGCGCTGGAGCGCGTCTGATCTTGTCGTCCTCGTCGCCCGCGATGCTCGACGTGCTGGCCGAGCTGGTCGCGATCCCCAGCCACGTCAGCCAGCCCGACGGCATCGCTGCGGTCGCCCGCATCGTCGGTTCGTCGCTCGCCGGCGCCGGCTTCGAGCCGATCGCGGCGACGCCGCCCACGCGGCGCGCGCCGGGGTGGGCGGAGCGGGTCCTGAGCCCCGAGGTCGAGTTCGATCGACTGCTCGACCCCTTCGTCTGGCGCCGAGCGGGCGACGCCGCCGGTGAGATGCTGATCCTGGCCGACCTCGATGCCGCGCTGGCCCTCGACGCAGCAGACTGCCGCCTCACCGTGGCCGGCCGCCGGGCGACCGGTCCGGCGGTGGCCGACATGAAGGGCGGCCTCGTGGTGCTGGTCGAGGCCATGCGGCGCGTGGCTGACGCTCCAGGGCGGGCACCCTCCATCACGGTGGTGCTCTCCGCCGATGAGCAGGCCGGATCCCTGCGGTCCGCGGCAACCATCGAGCGTCTCGCCGCCGGAGCCTCGTGGTGCGTGTGCCTGGAGTGCGGGCGGGACGGGGGGCGGCTGATGCGCAGCCGTGGGCACATTGGCGTCGGCCTGCTCACGGCGACCGGGGTCGAGGCGCATGCCGGCAGCGCGCGCGCCGCGGGCGTCAACGCGGTCACGGCGCTGTCGCGCGGCGTCGCCGCCATCGACGGCGATGGCATCAGCGGCCGGCACGCGACCGTGACGCCCACGATCCTGTCAGGCGGCCGCCGGCGGAGCATCGTGCCGGGCAGGGCAACCGCGGTGCTCGACCTTCGGGCCCGAGATGCACGCGCCTGGGAGGCGCTCGAGAGCCGCGTCCGAGCCGCGCTGGCGGCGGCCGACCCGGGCGAGCGGCTGCAGCTCGACGTGTTCGTCCACCGGCCCGGCCTCGCGGCGACCGACCTGACCGCCTGGTTCCTGGCGGTGGTCCACGACGTGGGCGCCCGGCTGGGCATCGACATCGATGCGATCGACAGCCTCGCGGCGGGCAGCTCGGCCTTCGTCGACTCCGCTCGCATCCCGGTCCTCGACGGTCTCGGGCCGGCCGGCGGCGCGCTGATGACGGCGGACGAATACGTCGAGGTCGACTCGCTCGAGTCGCGGGCGGCGCTGCTGGCGGCGCTCGTGGCCGAGTTGGGGACGCGCGCCGCGCGCTGAAGCCTGGGGCGGGCTCCTACGACTCGGGGTCGGACGCGTCGGGCTCGGCGGCCGGGGCGGGGAACATCGTGCCGAGCTCCCGCTGGCTCCGCGCCACGCGGCCGAACGAGACCCGGACGATCACAGTAAGCACGAGCGCCGCCCCACCCACGCCGATCCAGATGGCGAGGTCGCCCGACGCGCCGAACAGGAGGGCAAGGACCGAGGCCAGCACGCCACCCACCATGGAAGTGATGAGGCCGATCATGCCGCCGGAGGTCGTGAACGCGTACACCATGTCGTTGCCGCCGGTCTGGCCGTACGTCGCGACGATCGAGCCGATGTCGTCGTTCGTGGGCGAGGTGAAGTATCGGCCCACCGGCGGGGCGATCTCGAGATACGCGTGGCGAATGCGCGCCATGCCCTGCACGGCGCGGAAATCGTCCTCGTTCGCGCCCATGATCCGCCCGTATGTCGTCAGCCCGATCAGGAAGTCGAAGGCGAGCACGATCGCCGCGATGGTCAGGAACTGCTCACCGAACGACATCGCCGACGCCAGCAGGGCCAGGGCGACGAACGACATGGACAGGAAGGTGAGAAACATCCCGCCGCGAGTGAAGGCCTCGTTGTACGCGAGCGACCGCGACGTGAGCAGGCTCCAGTGCTCGGTGCTCAGGATCTGGACCGCCCGCGGGTCGTCCAGCGACGTCACCGGCCCAGGCGCCTGTGAATGCTTGACCGATGCGGTCGTCGACTCCTGTTCCACGTGCGTGCACCTCTGCTAGGGCTCGGCCGACATAGTCGGATTGTGCGGTGGCTCTTGCCCGCGTGTCGATAATCACCGCAACCATGACATTCGCGGACGGATGGACCTGTCGTGCGTGCTGGAAGTCCAATCGCCAGCAGGATCCCGTCTGCTATCGGTGCAAGACGCCGCGCGATGCGGACGAGGCCCAGATCGAGGAGCGCAAGGCCGCGGCGGAGTCGGCGGCAGCCACCCCCGAGAAGGTGCCGGATCTGCTCGTCGCCCTGCCGGTCGTGATCTTCAGGAGCTACTCGCGGGTCTGGATCCGCGGAGGGCTGGGCGTGCTCGGCATCCTGGCCTTCCTCGTCTTCGGCGGCGTCACGGACATCGGCTACTTGGCGCTCACCGGTGGCATGGGTGCGGGGCTGATCGTCATCGGCTTCCTCTCCGGTGAGGTCTCGGACGCGATGCGCAATCGCGAGGCGTGGGCGTTCGTGATCGGCGCCGGGCTGTCGGTCGTGGCCGTCATCGGCTCGGTGATGGCGTTCGAGATCCTGGCGCCGGGGCTCGTCAATCCGACCGCCATCCGGTGGGGAAGCGTCATCGTCTTCGGCGGCGCCGGCGTGGCGGCGATCGCCGGGCTCGTCCTGCTGCTCACGCGGCGCGACGTCGAGGGCTAGCCGCCGATCGTCGCGGTCAGTGCCAGTTGCGGCTGCGCAGCTCGTTCGGGCCGCGGCGAGCCGACTGGACGTCGGTGCGCAGCCAGCGCGGCAGCCGCGCGTCGTCCTCGGAGACCCCGTCGACCTCGTCGTCGCGGAGGAGATCCGGGTCGATCGGTGGAATCAGCTCGCGCATCGGCGGCAATGGCGTGACCTTGCGTGGCTCCGCCTCCGCCGATGCCGGCGCGGCGACCGGCTGCGCTTCAGCGGGCGTCGCGACGGTGGCGGTGATCTGGACGGGAGCGGGCTCGCGGCGCCGGCGATTGGAGAGCACGACGAAGAGGACGAGGCCTGCCAGCGCAACGAGCGACGAGACCATGAGCACGGACCCGCCCGCATCCTCGTCCGGGACGATGCTGGCAGGAACCGCCTCGAGCGGCTCAGTCAAGGGCGACGCCTCCACATCCAGGAGCCCGAGCGCCGGTGAGGCCGATGGAGACGCTGCCGTCGATGGAGCCGGCGTCACGGCCGGTTCCGGCGTGCTGGCCGGGGCCGCCGATGGCGGCGCGGGAGGCGGGGGGACCGGCGGCGCTGCCGGCGCGGCAGGTGGAGGCGGCGGCGTCGGAGCCGGTGTCGGTGTCGGTATCGGCGGCGGGACGGGGGTCGGCGCCGGTGGGGGAAGGACCACCATCGCGGTCTGCGGATCGACGGTGTCCAAGGCGACCGCCTTCTCGCCCCGCCCCGAGCCGCTGGTCGCGGCGTACGCGTATGGATGGTTGCCGACCGGCAGGGTGAGGGTGATCCAGTAGGTGACGCCGGCCGAATAGGTCGTGTCGCCGGCATTCAGCGGGAAGGTTCCGACGCCGGTGATCGTCAGCGTGATGGCGGTCGGGGCGCAATCGGCCGTATCGGCGTAGGTGACCGTGAAGGTCATCGGCGTGCCGAACGTGACCGAGCCCGGCGTCGTCGTTCCGCCGGTCAGCGCAACCTGGTGCGACGCGCCGTTGCAGCTGGCAGCCTGAACCGGTGCCGCCGCGGCAAGCAGCGCGACCAATGTCGCAGTGAGCCCGAGTGCGATCTTGTTCATGGTCCGGGCCGTTGCCGGCCCGCACCGACCGTAGCACCGCGATCGCGTCATTCCGGCTGGCCCAGAAGTCCGCTTCATTGGTAGGACCCTCGTCCGTGGCGCTCCGCAATCTCGGCGGACACCGAAAGGCCCGGCCACTCGGCCGGGCCCTCGGGCCGTTCGCGATGTGTCGTCAGGTCAGACGGCGACTCCCGCTGGGCGGAGGACCGGAACTTTCTCGGTTTCCGGCCGCGTCGCCCACACCAGGCCAGCTCCGGCCAGGACCAGGGTGGCGCCAAGGCCAGCGAAGAGGGCCGCCAGACCGAGGCCGAGCGTCAGTGCCTGGGCGGTCATGGTGCCGACGCCGAGCTCGCCGATGAGCGCGTGCGCGGTGCCAGTCCAAGCCTGCTCACGAACCGCAGCGTCAATGGGGTTGGTTCGGTCGAACGCCGTCCAGTAGCGGCCGTCGACCGGGACCTCGTACGCCGTGCCTGCCGTATAGACCGTGCCGTCTTCGGCGGTGTAGTCCTCGTCAAGGACGACCGTCTGGACGCCGTGCAGGGTGTGGTAGGCGATCGTTGCCATCTGGTACATGTACTCGGTCGCGGTGTTGACGACCGGGTCGTTCGGGTCGAGCTCGCTCGCGACGACCGGGTAACCCCAGTCGTTCTCGAGCAGCGCCAGGATCTCCTGCGCTCCGGCGGTCTCGCCGCGCTCGGTCAGCTGGCCATCCTCGTTGTACGCCAGCTGGACGTTCTGCGCCGCGCTGAACGCCTTGAGTGACGCGCTTCCCTCTTGGACCTTGTAGAACGAGAACCCGCCTGCGGCGATGAAGCCGAGGCCGATGAGTCCGAGGACGATGCCCAGGGCTCGCAATCGACTGATCATTGAAGTATCCCTCTCGTGGATCTGTGAGGTGTCTTGCTTTCCACCCACAGCATCCCGAAAGGTCACACCGATGCGCAGTGACATCCGGACCGATTCGGTCGCCGACCGGCCCGGCCCAGGCCCTGCCATTTGTCACGCGGCGTCGCGTCAGCGCGGCTCCTGCAGGCTGTCGTCGCGCAGACCGTCGGTCGTCACCTCGACCGCGTCGAAGTCGTGCGTCGTATCGGCCCGACCCAGACCGGCGCTGAAATCGGCGTCAATCGTCTCCTCGGCCGCGTAGTCGGGCCCGGCCGGGCGGTTGACGACCGTGTTCCTTTCGTCATCGGTGTCGCGACCGAACGCATTGCGCACCTTGTCGATCAGGCTCCCATCTTCCTCGTGAGTCAACGCAATCTCCTTCCCCGCTTCGTTTTTCCGGCGGAGCAATGCAAATGTTGGGCCCAGCGCCGACGCAGGATGCGGCCAACCGGTTGGTCGTCGGCGTCCTAGCATGGGAGCCATGACGGCGACGGCTACTGCGACGGTCGAGCCCCTGGTCGTGCAGGGGCTGGTCAAGAACTACGGCAAGGTCCAGGCGGTGCGGGGGATCGATCTCGCCGTCAGGGCGGGGGAGGTGTTCGGCTTCGTCGGCCCCAACGGCGCCGGCAAGTCGACGACCATCCGCTGCATCCTCGACCTGCTGCGGCCGAGCGGCGGCCAGATCCGCCTCTTCGGCCGTGACCCCAGCACGGACAGCGCCGACATCCGTGAGCGCGTCGCGTACGTCCCCGGCGAGCTGCGGCTGCCGGAACGCGTCACCGGCCGGCAGTTCCTGACCTCCATCGGCCGTATCCGACGCCGGTTCGAGCGTGGGCGAGTGGACGAGCTCGCCGAGCGCTTCAAGCTCGACCTCGACCGCAACATCCGTCATCTGTCGAGCGGCAACCGCCGCAAGGTCGCCGTCCTGAGTGCCTTCCTGTCCGACGCCGACCTCCTCATCCTGGATGAGCCGACCGGCGGGCTCGACCCGCTCATGCAGCATGAGTTTCTGCGCCTCGTCCGCGAGCGACGCGCCGCCGGCGCGACTGTCTTCCTCTCGTCGCACATCCTGTCGGAGGTCCAGAGCGTGGCGGATCGACTGGCCGTGCTGCGGGCAGGACAGATCGTTGCCTCGGGCACCGTGAACGAAGTCCGCGGCCTGGCGCGGCAGCACGTCGAGGTCTGGTTCGAGGCCGATGCGCCGCGCGGCCTCCTCCAGGTGCCCGGACTCGACGACGCCGCGGTCGATGGCCGCCAGTTCCGCGCCACGCTGACCGGCTCGGCGCGGCCGCTGATCGATGCGCTCAACGGCCTGCCGATCAGCTCGATCACGATCCAGGAGCCCGACCTGGAGGAGGCCTTCCTGGGTCTGTACCAGGAGGACGACGAATGACGGCGCGGGCCTGGGAGCTTCTGGCCGTCCCGCTGCGTGCGGCGCGTCGAGCCGGCCTGGTCTGGGGCCTCAGCCTGGCCGCGCTCATCGTCCTGACGGTCGCCTTCTATCCGGCATTTCGCGACGAGCCGGAGCTGAACAACCTCATCGAGGGCATGCCGGACGCGCTGATCGATGCCTTCGGCCTGGCCGACTTCGGGACGCCCGCCGGCTTCCTGCGCGGCAACCTCTACGCGGTGCTGGTGCCGCTCATGCTGGCGGTCGCCGGCGTGCTGCTCATGAACGGGCAGACCGCATCGGACGAGGACTCCGGTCGGATGGAGGCGTATCTCGCGCAGCCGGTCACGCGGCAGGCCATCTTCATCGGCCGCGCGGCGGGGGTCGGGCTGTGGCTGCTGGTGATCGGCGTCCTCATGGTGGTGGCGCAGGTCATGAGCGACGAGGTCTTCGGACTCGACATCGGAGCCGAGCGGGTCGTCGTGACGGTCATCCTGTGCGTGCTGCTGGGTGCGTTCCACGCCGGAGTCGCGGCGCTGGTTGCCGGGCTGACCGGGAGGCCCGGGCTGGTGCTGGCGGCTGGCATGGCGCTCGCCGTCGCCGGCTACGTGGCGATGGCGCTCTTCCCGATCAGCGACGTCCTGGAGCCATGGCGTCACGCGTCACCGTGGGACTGGGCGTTGGGCGGCGACCCGCTGACCAACGCCACCGAAGCGTGGCGCTACCTCGTGCTCGGCGTGCCGGCGCTGGTGCTGACCGCGATCGGCGCCTGGGCGTTCGGACGCCGCGACGTGCAGGTCGGCTGACGGATCAGTAGCCTCGCGGGTCGGTCGAGTCCTTCGACTCGTGGACGCCGCCGTCCATGTGCTCGTCCTCGTCGGTGGGCACGTGCGTGCCGATGCCGCCCGCGGCGTTGAGCGCGCCGCCGCCGAAGGCTCGATTCGTCGCCGCGATGCCGGCCGCGCCCTCGAGTGCGGTCTTCTCGTCGCCGGTGGCCTCGTCGCGCCGGCTCTCGTCGTCGCCCGGCTCCATGGCCGGCAGGTCGTCCGGGCGCTCCATGCCGGTTGCGTCGGCGAGCGGTGCCTCGTTCGTGTCGCGTTCCATGTCGTCAGTCCTCCTCGAGGCGCCAGACCGATGCAGGAAGCGGGCCGTCTACGCGCGCAGCATGAGCCAGCCGTGGATGTCGGTTCCCGGGATGATGAGCTCTTCGACCACGACGAAGCCGGCCCGCTCGTACAGCAGGACGTTGCGCCCGGTGGCGGTCTCGAGGTAGGCCGGAAGCTTGGCGCCGCTCGCGAGGTCGAGGACGGGCCGCATGAGGGCGGAGCCGATGCCCTCGCCCTGGCGCTCGGGCTCGACACCCAGGACCGACAGGTAGAAGTGCGGGCCGGGGGCGTGGAGGCGCCGATGCTGCTCCAGCGCCGCCATCGCGCGCGAGACATCGCGCAGCCGGCCGATGCCGCCGGCCATGCGCGTCGCCGACGGCAGGAGCCGAAGGCTGTCGATGAACCCGGCGCCGGTGTAGCCGGGCGGGTGCCACACGGCCACTCCGGCGTGGTCGTGGGTGGTGTAGGTGTGGCTCAGTCCGTTCGAGGCGTGGCGCAGGAACCCGGTCCACCCGTCGCGCATGCGCTGGTTACGCTCCGGTGCATCACCGACGATGAACTCGTAGAACGGGTCGTGCGCGAAGGCGCGCGCGAGCGTCGCGGCCAGCTCGGGAATGTCGCCGACGGTCGCGCGACGAACGCCGCTCATTCGCTCAGGACGATCCTCCGGTTCGACGGCTCGGGCTCCGGCCCCAGCTCGACCAGCGACCAGCCCGGCAGCGGCTCAGGCAGCCCGGTGCCCGCGCCACTCAGCACTTCGGCCGCGCGGCGAACCAGTTCTCGCGCTGGCTTGCGCCCCTTCTCCGGCAGGTCCTCGACCAGCGCGTCGAGCCGGCGCTGAATGAGCGCTGCGGCCACCGTCGGGAAGAGGCCCTCACGGTCGCGGCGAACCAGCGCCTCGGCACCGTCGATGCCCTCGCCCTCGAGCGCGCGGATGAGGAGTCGCACGCGCGCCGACTCGGCCCGGGGCAGCTCGTCGATCCAGCTCGGCGGTCGCTTCGGTGGCTCCCTCGTCGCCTTGGCGCGTGCGGCTGGACGCGGCCTCATCGGCGCAATCTTGCTGTCACGCGCCTCCGGGATGGCGGCGCGCAGGGTCTTGAGCGTGGCGAACGGTCCGCGGATCAGCTCCTGGCCGAACTCGTTCGACTGCTCCGTGTCGACCAGGAACCACTCGCCGGCCGTCTCGCGCGCCTCGAACCGGCCGTCGGCGGTGTGGTACGTGCCGGCCTCCTGGCGGAGCAGCTTGTCCGGGTCGGCCGGCGCATCGGTCTTGCGCTTTGGCATGGCGTGATTGTGCTCCAGCCTCCGGCGAGTCGCCGCTATCGTGCCACCGTTCAGCTCACGGACTCGAGCGACACGGAGGATGTCTCATGGTCGGTGCCGCGCGCTACGTCTACCTCGTCCTCGCCTGGGCTTTCGTCGTCGGGGTGGTGGTCCAGGTCTTCTTCATCGGGCTGGGGCTGTTCGCCGGCTCGGAGAACGTCGAGCTGCATGTGACGCTCGGCTGGATCCTGCACCTGGTGCCGCTCCTGATCCTGGCGGCCGCGGCGCTCGCCCGTGCGGGCCGCCGCCGCATCCTGGAGGCTGCCGCATTGGCCGCGGTCGTGTTCGTGGTGCCGATCCTGGCAACCATGCGCGACGGCACACCGATCCTAGCCGCGCTCCATCCGGTGGGGGCGATCCTGGCGTTCTGGCTGGCGATCGTGGTCGCGCGCGGCGCGACGTCGTTGCGTGGCGTGGAGCGTGGGGGAGTGCGGGCGCCGGCGGTCCCGTAGCCCGGGCCGTAGACTTGGTCGCATGTCGCTGTATCGGCTCGAGGAGGATCCCGGACTCGACGCGCCCGTGCTGGTCGCCGCGCTCGAGGGCTGGGTCGATGCCGGCAGCGCGGGCACGACGGCGGCCGCACAGCTGGCCGAGGGTGGCCGGGTGGTGGCGACCTTCGATGCCGACGCGATCTATGACTACCGCGCACGTCGCCCGACGCTCGACATCGTCGACGGGCGGCCGACGACCCTGGCCTGGCCGAAGCTTCAGCTGGTGGCGACGCGCATCGGCGAGCGCGACCTGCTGATCCTTCGCGGGCCGGAGCCGGACTACCGCTGGCGCGAGCTGACGGCCGATGCGATCGAGCTGGCCAAGCGACTCGGCGTCGCAAGCTGGGCGAGCCTGGGCGCCATCCCGGCGGCGGTTCCGCACACGCGTCCGGTGCCGATCCTGGCCACGGCATCCGCGTCCGGACTGCTGCCCGATGGCATTCGCCAGGGGCCCGATGGCGTCCTGCGGGTGCCCTCCGCGGCGCTCTCGGTGCTGGAGCTGACGGCCGCCGCGAACGGCATGCCGGCGGTCGGCTTCTTCGCGCAGGTGCCGCACTACGTCAACGCCACCTATCCGGCGGCCGCGATCGCCCTGCTCACGGCGCTGGGCCGCCATCTCGGCTTCGATCCGCCGATCGGGCAGCTGGCGACCCGGGCGCTCGAGCGGCGCAACCTGCTGGATGCCGCGACGGCCACCGACGAGGACACGCGCGCACACGTCGAGCGTCTCGAGCTGCTGGCCGATGAGTCGCGGCTGCCCGCCGGCGACGAGCTCATC
>JAICRD010000027.1 GCA_025937535.1 Chloroflexota bacterium
AGGTACCCGGGGCCAAACTGATGACGAGGATGCCGTTCGTCGTCTCGAAGGTCCTGCCGTCGATCTCGAACGTGGCCTCGGGGTTCTCGCCACCACGGGTGCAGTTCTCGGCGAACTCATCGGGCAGCGAGGCATCGGACGTCACGTCCTCGCCCTCGAGCACGATGAAGTGCGGGTTGTCGAAGCCTTCCGGCGCCTCGATGGTGCAGAAGAACTTGCGGATCTTGAGGAGGCCACCCTCCTCGGCGATGTTGTTGGTGACCTCGATGAGCGTCAGCTCACCGGCCACGACGGAGAAGGCAACCGAGCCGCCCGGCCACGTCCCCTCGTCGATGCCACCAGCCGGCTCGACCAGGATGTAGTCACCCTCGGGGAGATCGACCGTGATGGCGCCGTTCTCGTTCGTGGTGAGCGTTCCGTCGACGAGATCCTCGTCATCGCTGAGAACCTCTCCCGCGTCCAGCATCTGGTTGCCGTTCGCATCGACGTACACCTCGAACGTCACGTCAGCGCCGAGAATGCAGTCGCCGATCTCGTCGAGGCTGTCGCCGACCGACTGCGTGGTGAATGACTCGATCACCACATTCTCAACGTGGAACTCGGTGCTCGACTCCTCAGCCAGGCAGATGAGCTTGTCGACTTCGACGAAGCCCTCATCGGGCGGAGGCGTCAAGGTGTTCGTGAAGACGCAGGTGACGTCCTCGTTGGCACCGACGGTCACGTTGACGTTGGCACCGGTGACCGATTCGGCAACGGCGTTGCCGGTGCACTCGATGGAGGTCAGGGACCAGCCCGCGGCGATCTGCGCCTGGCTGAGGACTTCGGCCAGGTCGTAGTTTCCGGCCGCCGTGGCGACCTCGTCGTCCTCGTCGTCGGACAGGAGCGCCACATTCACGTCATCCAGCGTGAACTGGAAGTCGCTGTCACCGCCCACCGTCTGCTTCTCGACGGTCAGCGTGGGGCTGGGGGCGGGCGCGGTCACCACGTCGATGTGGCTGAGCCCGGAGCATTCTCCCGCCGTGCCGCTGCGCGTCACCGTCACGGTCGGTGACCCGATGCCGGCGACGACGTAGCACGTGCCGGTCACAGGGCCGTTCGTGCTGATCACGTTGCTATGGAAGCTGCCGGCCTTGATACAGACGCCGGTCACGACCTCGCCGGTTGGCGCTGTGAAGGTCGCGAGGTTGTCGGAGGTGGAGTTGATTGAGCCAGTAACGCCGGCGGTCGTGTCAAGACACTCCGTCGGGCTGCCCTGTCCGTCCGCGCTGACCGGCTGAGCCGTCAGGGCGAACATGGAGAGCAACAGGGAGAGGATGGCGACGATCGCGAGAAGGGTCTTGCCCGTCCCGGCGGTCGTCGACCGTACCGATGCTTGGTACACGGTCGATAGGCCCCCTTGCCTCTATTGGGAATGTAAGGCCGCGGCGCTTGTCGCTCGGCACTGATAAATAGGACGGCGCCAGACAGCGTGGCCTCGTCACCAGGACCGCCGCACGTGCAGGGGGCGTACCAAAGTACTAGGACATACCCCGTCCAAGGGCTTGCCCGGCAAGCGTGCGGACGAGCACGAAAAGCCGATACAGGTGGGAGAAACGGGCCACGAATGGTGCCCACGGGCACCGGACCCCGTGCGGGCCGAGGCTCAGGAGGTGCGGCCGCGTGCCTCGAGGACGACCACCTGGGTCTCGTCGGGGAGCGAGCTCGGAGTCACCTGCACCTTGGGCTGCCGAATCGGCTCCGTCGCCATCTCGTGCAGGAACTTGTCAGGCGCACCGAGGTCGGGTGAGCCGCCGTCCACGGCGTAGTGCATGGGGATCACGATCTTTGGGCCCACCTGCGAGACGACCTCGGCCGCTTCAGCCGGCGTCAAGGTGGTTCCCCCGCCGATTGGGACCAGCAGCACGTCGATCGGTCCGAGCTCGTGGACCTGTTCCTCGGTCAGCAGGTGACCGAGGTCGCCGAGGTGGCAGACGTGGACGCCATCGATCTCGAAGCTGAAGACCATGTTCTCGCCACGGTCCTTGCCCGCCTCACCGTCGTGGTAGGTGCGGATGCCGGTGACCAGCAGGTCGCTGTACTCGTACTCGCCCGGCCGGGTCAACGTCAGGCCGGCGGTGATCGACCGGGTGTACGTGTGGTCGGGGTGGTCGTGGCTGATGGTCAACAGATCGACGTCGTGCTTGCCGGCCACGAAGCCGGTCGACGGGGGGCAGGGGTCGGTGATGACGGTGGCGTCCTTGCCCTTCAGTCGAAAGCAGGCGCGCCCGTACCAGGTGATCTCCATCGGTCAACGCATGGTAGCGGAGATAGCACGAGCCCCGGTGCCCGCCCAATGACACCGGGGCTCGAAGGAGGGAGGGTGGAGGTAGAAACCCGGGTGGATCTCCATCTCGCAGCCTGAAGGCTACGGGCCCGTTCTAAACCCCGGGCTTGCCCAACCTTAAGAAACCTGAACCTTCGCCGGACGGCCGAGCAACCCGTGGCAGAATGCGCCGATGTCAGCGCCCCAGCGCATCGTCGCGGTGTTCGTCGCGCTCCTGGTCCTTGCCGGCGTCATCGTCGTCGGGCTCAACGTGGCCGGCGGCGACATCGGGGTCGCGGCCAGCCCATCGGCCTCTCCGGAGCCTTCGGCTGAGGCGTCGGCGGAGGCGTCGGTGGAGCCGTCGGCATCGGCGAATGCCTCGCCGGATGACGAGGACACGCTTGCGGTCCTTCGCGAGATCGAGCAGCAGGTGATCGATATCCGCGGCTTGCCGGCCGCCGATATCGGTCCGCCCGAGATCATCACCCGTGACGAGCTGGCCGATGAGCTGGAGGAGCTGTTCGAGAAAGAGTACCCGCCCGAGGACCAGGAGCGCGACAACATCGCCCTCCGCGCGCTCGGGCTGCTGGAGCCCGGCCAGGACGTTGCGGAACTCCAGCTCCGGCTGCTGGGCGACCAGGTGCTCGGCTTCTACGACGACGTCGACAAGCGCATGGTCGTCGTCAGCGATGCCGGTCTGGATGCCGAGGCGAAGTTCACGTACGCCCACGAGTACACCCATGCGCTGCAGGACGCCGCCTTCGGCCTCGACTCACTGCAGACCGATGAGGTCGGCGAGGACGACCGGGCGCTGGCGCGCACGGCCATGATCGAGGGCGATGCGGTCGTCGCCATGCTGGCCTGGGCATTTGCCTACCTCACGCCCGAGGAGCTGATGGAGCTCTCGAGGGCTGCCGCTCCGGACACGAGCGGGATCCCGTCGTGGATGGTCGAGCAGCTTCAGTTCCCGTACAACGAGGGCGCCCTGTGGGCCGGGGCGCTGACTGTCAATCCGACGCAACCGGACTTCGACGCCCTCGACGCCGCCTACGACGATCCGCCTGACTCGACGGAGCAGATCATCGATGTTGCCGCGTGGCCCAATGGTGACGAGCCGGTGAACGTCGAGAGCGCCGACCTGGCGACCGCCCTCGGCGATGGCTGGACGGAAGTGGACTCGACGCCGATCGGCCAGGCGACGATCGAGATCATGCTTGCCTATCTCGGCGTCGAGCGCGCCGTTGCGAGCGAGGCGGCCGACGGGTGGGGCGGGGACACCGCGGTCATCGCCTCCGGACCGGACGAAGCCTTCGCGGTCGCATGGCGTTTCGCCTGGGACGAGGCCTCCGACGCGAATGAGTTCGTCGACGCATACGAGACGGCCATCGGCGCGCTCGACTTCCCGGCGACGGTGGAGTTGCTGCCCGACGGTGAAGTGCTGGTCGTCCACGCGTCCTCGGAGGAGCTTCTGGGCCAGGTCCTGGCAGCTGCCCGCTGATCGCTACATGGACTCTGGCGCGGAGATCCCCAGCAGCTGGAGGGCATTGGCCAGGACGGAGCGCGCGGCGTCGACGAGGGCGAGCCGCGCGGCGGACACGCCCGCGTCGTCGGTCAGGACCTTGGCGTCGCGGTAGAACGCCGAGAAGGCGGTGGCCAGCTCATAGGCGTAGCGCGGAACGTCGTGCGTCTCCCGTCGCTCCGCCGCCTGGGCGACCGTGTCGGGGAAGTCGAGCAGGTGGCGGATCAGCTCCTGCTCGGACGGGTGCAGCAGCAGCTCGCCGGTGCCCTGTGCATCGGCGCTCAGGCCCTGCTCTGCAGCGTGGCGCAGGATGGAGCACGCCCGCGCGTGGGCGTACTGAACGTAGTAGACCGGGTTCTCGTTGCTCTGCTTCTTGGCGAGCTCGAGGTCGAAGTCGATGCCGCTGGTGAACGCGCGCGAGCTGAAGAACCAGCGCACCGGATCGGCGCCAACCTCCGCCATGAGGTCGTCGAGCGTCACGAACTGGCCGGAGCGCTTGCTCATCGATACCGCCTCACCCTCGCGGACGAAGCGGACCCAGGAGTAGAGGAGGATGCGCACCGCATCCGGGTCGTGGCCGAGCGCCTCGGCCGCGTGGAGCAGGCGGGCGACCGCCCCGTGGTGGTTCTCGCCCCACACGTAGATCAGCTCGTCGAAGCCACGGCTGAACTTCTCGCTGACGTAGCCGATATCGGCGGCAAAGTAGGTCGGGGCGCCGTTGGACCGATAGATCACCCGGTCGCGGTCATCGCCGAACGCTGTGGCCTTGAACCAGGTGGCGCCCTCATCCTCGTACACGTAACCCGCGTCGCGCAGCTTCGACACGCCGCGCTCGACCCAGCCCTCGTCGTGGATCGAGCTCTCCGTCTTCCAGACGTCGAACGCGACGCCGAGCGCCGCCAGGCTGGCCTCAATCCCGCGGCGCTGGACCTCGGAGGCCCATCGGCCGTAGACCCAGTCGGCCTCATCGCCCTCGGCCGCTTCAGCGGCGTCGATCACCTCGGCAGGCACCGATTCGGCCATCTCCCGCACGTAGTCGCCGCGATAGCCGTCCTCGGGAATCGGCTCACCAGCCCGAAGGGCACGAACCGATGCGCCGAGCGCCTTGACCTGGCCGCCGAAGTCATTGAAGTAGTACTCGCGGACGACCTCGTGTCCGGCGGCTGCCAGCACGCGACACAGGACGTCGCCGACGAATGCGCCACGTGCGTTTCCGACGTGGAGCGGCCCCGTCGGGTTAGCACTCACGAACTCGACGTTGAAGCGCTCTGCCCCGTCCACGACGTGATGACCGTAGGCATCGCCGGCGTCGCGGATCGGACCCACCTGGGCAGCCACCCATTCCGGCGCGAGCCTGAAATTCAGGAAGCCGGGGGCGGCCACCGATCCGGCCGCGATCGACGGTGGCGGCTCGAAGTGCTCCAGCAGCGCCTCCGCTATGCGCATCGGCGCGGCGCGAGCCACCGGCGCCAGCTGCATCGCAGCGTTGCTCGCCCAGTCGCCGTGGTCCGGATTTGCCGGGCGCTCGAGGCCGACCGTGGGCAGCGCCGCGTCAGGCGCGATGGTGAGCGCTCCCGACCGGATGGCGCGGTCGCGCGCATCGGCAATTGCTCGGGAGATGTCCGTGCGGAGGCTCATGGGCCGTCGAGTCTAGCGCCCGACGCGAGCCGTCCGGACGGTCAGGGCTGTGCGGCGGTCTCCGTCATGTGAGTCGGAGTGGATGCCTGGGCCGGCGACCCGGTCCACAGGACGCCGCCGATGGCGAGCGATAGGACGAGCCACGCGGCCGCAAGTGCGACGTGCAGGCGATTGGGAGCTTCGGCCGTGGCGGCCTTCGTGTTCGGGCGGTTCATGGAAGTGGCGATGGCTTACCCTGCGGATTGCGTCTAGAACGTCCCCCGGCGCCGTCAATGCAATCCACCTGCCAATAGATCCGTTGCGCTGGTGCGCCCGCGCACCGAGTTTCTACCGCTCTCGGGCCAGTCGAAGCTCGAGTGCCTGGTCGGCGCCGAAGTCACGCAGGCCGAGAGCGTCGGCGGCCACATCCAGCAGAGCGCCGGTCGGCGCCAGGCCGATGAGCTCGCAGTGGTCGATATCCGTGCCCGCCTCACGTGCCAGCCGGCGCACCTCGTTCACGACGGCCGCGATGCCGGTGCGCTCCCAATCCACGAGGTTGGTGCTCACCTGGGCCATCGGTGACGAGCCCGGATTCTCGAGGAGCACGCCCATGGCCTGCACCGCGGGCATGCCGCCGGAGCTCTCGCGGATGGCGTTCGCGATCTTGATGGCGGTGGGCAGGTCATCGGTCCGGAGGTTGATGTTGAAGGCGATGAGCGGCTTGCGGGCTCCGACGGCGACCGCGCCCCCCTTCGGGTGCAGCCGCGCCGGCCCGTAGTCGGGAGCTCGCGCGGGATCGGAGCTGATGGCGTCACGCAGGCCCTCGTACTGGCCGCGGCGCACGTTCGCCAGGCGGCGGCGTTCCGGCCTCAGGGCGGCCTCACCGTAGAGGTAGACCGGGAGCTCGAACCGCTGAGCGATCTGCTCGCCGAACCGCCGGGCAAGGTCGACGCATTCTTCGATGCGTGTCGTGCCGAGCGGCACGAACGGAATGACGTCGACGGCCCCGATGCGCGGATGGGCCCCGCTGTGCTGCTCCATGTCGATGAGCTCGAGGGCGCGCCCGACCGCGGCGGTCGCGGCGCGGACCACCGGTTCCGCGTTTCCGGCGAACGTGACGACACTGCGATTGTGTGTCTCGTCGCGCGAGTGATCGAGGACGGTCACGCCATCGATCTGGCCGACCGCGCGGACGATCTCCTCGACGACCTCGGCCCGCCGCCCCTCGCTGAAGTTCGGGACGCACTCCATCAGTCCAGGCACGCTCGTGATCGTAGCGTGCGGTTTCCGGCTCGGACTGGTCCCACCGCCGTCAACCGGCATGGCGCCGCGCCGATGCTACGCTCCGCCGGTGACTCGCCCAACGCCTTCCGATCGGCGATGACGGGAACGCTCTACGTCGTGGCGGTCCCCATCGGAAATGCCGATGACCTGTCACCGCGGGCTCGCGAGACCCTGCAGCGTGTCGCGGTGGTGGCCGCCGAGGACACGCGCCACTTCGCCACCCTCGCCCGACACCACGGGATCGAAACCCGCGCCGTCAGCTATCACGATCACAATGAGGAGGCGCGATCGCGGGAGCTCATCGGCCGCCTGGAGACCGGCGACGACGTGGCGCTGGTCAGCGATGCCGGAACGCCGCTCGTCAGCGATCCGGGATATCGGCTCGTGCGGGCCGCGATCGATGCCGGGATCCCGATCACGAGCGTTCCCGGGCCATCCGCGGTGACGACGGCACTCGCCGCCTGCGGCCTTCCACCGCACCCGTTCCTGTTCGTCGGCTTCCTGCCGCGCACGAGCGCCGCCCGGACGGCAGCCTTCGCGGATGTTGCGACCATCAGCGCGACACTCGTCGCGTTCGAGGCGCCTCGACGTCTGACCGATGCGCTGCGCGACGCGCTGGCCGTCCTCGGAGATCGGCCGGCGTGCCTGGCGCGGAACGTGACCAAGCCGCACGAGCGGTACCAGCGCGGTTCGCTGTCGCAGCTGATCGCGGAGCTCGACGGCGAAGCCGAAGTGCGCGGCGAGTGCACGCTGCTCATCGCCGGCGCACCGGGCGACGCCGGGTCGACCGCTGATGCGGAGGCCGATGCGCGCCTTCTCCTCGATGGCGGCGCGCCCGCGCGCGCGACGCAGGATCTGCTGGTGCAGCGTCACGGTCTCTCAAAGCGAGATGCCTATGCGCTCGTGCTCAGGCTGCGCGAGCGATGACGGCGGAGATCGTCGAGCGCGTCCGCCGCTCGTCGCGCTACCGCGACGTGGACGTGGCGTTGCTGGCCCGGCTGGCCGGGGAGGAGCTGCCGAAGGCGCGGAACGCCGACGACGCGGTCAAGCGCGTGAAGCGCCGGCTGCACCAGGCTGTCGGCGCGTTCCGAGGTGAGCGCCGCGGCGATCTCCTTCTCCTGGATGGCGTCCGCGCCGCCTGGCACGGCGACCTCACCGACGCGGCGTTCCGGGCCGCGTGCGCCGACGTGATGCGATCGCACGCATCCACCCGCGAGCGCCTGCCGTATCTCGACACCTTATATATGCGCATCTGGGAAAGGACCGGGATCCCCAGCGCGCTCCTGGACGTCGGCTGCGGCTTCGGGCCGCTCGCGCTTCCCTGGATGGGGATCGGTGACGCGACCTACCTCGCAACCGATGTCGACCAGCGGCCGCTCCAGACGGTGGATGCGTTTCTCGAGATGGTCGGGCAGCCGCACTCGGTGCGAACCATGGACGTCGTCGCGACCACCCCGGACGATCGGGCGGACGTGGCTCTCCTGCTGAAGCTGGTGCCGACCCTGGATCGCCAGGACCCCGGCGCGGCCGTCCGCCTGATCCGCGGCCTGAACGTGCGCCATGCGGTGGTCAGCTTCCCGGCGCGATCGCTGGGCGGCCGTGGCAAGGGGATGGAGCGGACCTACCGCGAGCGCCTCGATCGGCTCATCGAGGAGAGCGCGCGGGCGACTGCTACCACCGAGGTATCGGTCTCGAACGAGCTCATCTTCGTCCTGACGCTCGATGGCTGACGCGCTCGAGACCCGGCGCGGAACCCTGCCCGTGCCCACGTTCCTGCCGGATGCGACGCGGGCCGGCGTGCGTGGCACGAGCAGCGAGGATCTCCGGCAGGTCGGCATCGAGGCGCTCGTGGTCAATGCCTTCCACCTGCTGCGCCGGCCGGGTGCCAGGGTGGTTCAGGCGGCGGGAGGCATCCATCGGTTCATGGACTGGAACGGACCGATTCTCAGTGACTCGGGCGGGTTCCAGGTCTGGAGCCTGATCCGGCAGGATCCGAACCGCGGTGTGATCCGCGACAACGAGGTGATCTTCCGCGAGCCCGAGACGGGCGAGAAGTGGAACCTCACGCCCGAACGGATCATCAACCTCCAGTTTCAGCTCGGCAGCGACATCGTGGTCTGCCTGGACGACTGCACCGATGCCGACGCGCCCGAGCCGGAGCAGGAGCGCTCCGTCGAGCGCACGGTGCGATGGGCGCGCCGATGCCGCGAGGAGTTCGACCGGCAGGTCGCCCAGCGGCGCGGCGAAGCGCCGCGCATCTTCGCCGTCGTCCAGGGTGGCGGCGTTGAGTCGCTGCGCCGCCAGTGCGCCGAGGAGCTTGCGGCCATCGGCTTCGACGGCTACGGCTTCGGCGGCTGGCCGCTGGCGGCCGACAGCACGCTTCTCGCCGATCCACTGCGCTGGGTCGCCGATGCCCTGCCCGCGGCAGCACCAAAGCATGCCCTCGGAATCGGGCGCGCCGATCACGTGGTGAGCGCCTTCGCGCTCGGCTATTCGTCCTTCGACAGCGCCCTGCCGACCCGCGACGCTCGCCATGGTCGCCTGTACGTTTTCAAGCCCGGCTGGGCCGCTCGCCGGCCGTCACCCGGCGACGACTTCTTCGGCGCCATCCGCATCCACGATCCGGAGTACCGCGTCGACCACGGACCGATCGAGGACGGCTGCGACTGCCCGCTCTGCACCAGGCATTCGCGGGCGTACCTGCATCACCAGTTCAAGGTGGGCGACGCGTCAGCCGAGCGCCTGGCGACGCTCCACAACCTGCGCTTCTACGTGCGGCTTTTCGCGAACCTGCGCGGCTCAGCCGCCTAGGTCACGAATGGGCTCCGGCCTGCGCCGGATCCTCGCGACCCAGCGTGTCGGGGTCGACGCTGCGCGCCCTGGCCAGGCGTTCGGCCACGAGCTGCAGCGCGATGGCCGACCCGAGCAGGGAGCCGGCAGCGCCGGGGACACGACCTGTGTGCGGCAGGACGATGCGGCCCGCGGGGGTATCGGCGCGATCGATGCCATCGGCCAGTGCGTCGCCGAGGATCGCCGCGGCCGGCATGCCCAGGGAGCGCGCCGCGCGGAGCACGCGCTGTGCGCGTGCGAGGACCGTTCCGGCCGGCGCGTCCGTCGTCAGCACGACCACCATGCCGGTCCAGCGCGTCGCGGCGGCGAGGTGGCCGTGCATGACCGTCTCGAGCTCGAGCGCCGACGCGGGCAGCCGCGCGCCCTCGGACACCTTGAGCGCCATCTCTCGCGCCGACACATAGTCCACCCCGGCTCCGGCGATCACGAGGCGGTCGATCCCGGCCAGCCCGGCGGCGACCGATGCGGCCGAGCGCGGATCGGTGGTCACGTCGAGCAACGCACGAACGGCCTGTGCGTCCACGGGCGTCCGCTTCAGGCGTGCGGCCAGCGCCATGCCCGCGACGAGCGGGGAGAGATAGCCGACGGTGTGGCACCAGCTCTGATCCTGCTCGTCGGTGCAGATCACGGAGTCGGCGATCTCCGCGGCCGGCGAGCGGTCGCAGACCGTGATGAGGGCCGTTGGCACCTTCGCGTCGCGCGCGGCCGCGAGGGCCTCGTTCGTCATCTGCGTCCCGCCCTCGTGCGAGACACCGATGAGCAGCCCGGCGGGCGGCACCCGCCGCAGGACTTCGAGCGCCGGCATGGCGAAGACGCCGCGCCCCGTTCCGTCGAGCGCCTCGTTGAGCAGCTCGGCGATGCCCATCGCGGCGTGCTCGGACGTGCCGGCGCCCGTCAGGACGATTGGCCGGGAGGCCGCGTCGGCCTCGCGGATCAGCATGGCCACCCGCTCGACCGCGTCGTCCGCCGCGAGCCGGTGCACGAGCCGCTCGGCGAGCGCGGGCTCCGCGGCGACCATCTCGGTCATGAGGTACGGCGGCCGCGACCGGAACTCGGGCATCTCCGATGGCGACCACGGATCGGGCGCACCGGGCAGCGGGGCGTGGGAGTCGCGCCTCACCGGCGTCAGCTTCGCGGCATCGGGATACGGACGCCTCGCTCCTCGGCCACCTCGATGGCGCGCTCGTATCCGGCATCGGCGTGGCGGATGACGCCCATGCCCGGGTCGGTGGTCAGCACGCGCTCCAGGCGGGCGGCCGCCTGCGGTGTCCCATCGGCGACGATCACCATGCCGGCATGCAGCGAGTAGCCGATGCCGACGCCGCCACCATGGTGGAAGCTCACCCAGGTCGCGCCGGCCGCGGTGTTGAGCAGGGCGTTGAGGATCGGCCAATCGGCGATGGCGTCGCTGCCGTCGCGCATGGCCTCGGTCTCTCGGTACGGGGATGCGACCGAGCCGGCATCGAGGTGGTCGCGACCGATGACGATCGGCGCGCGGATCTCGCCGGACGCCACGAGCTCGTTGATGCGCAGCCCGGCCCTGGCGCGCTCGCCGTAGCCGAGCCAGCAGATCCGGGCCGGCAGCCCCTGCACCGGCACCTTCTCGCGCGCCAGCCGCAGCCATCGCTGCAGGGATGCATCTGACGGAAAGAGCTCCGCCAGCGCCGCGTCGATGCGGTCGATGTCCGAAACCTCCCCGGACAGCGCCGCCACCCGGAACGGGCCCTTTCCCTCGCTGAACAGCGGTCGGATGAAGGCGGGCACGAAGCCGGGGAAATCGAATGCGTCCTCGACGCCGGCGTCTCGCGCGTGCGCGCGGATGTTGTTGCCGTAGTCGAACGTGACGGCGCCGGCCCGCTGAAACGCCAGCATGGCGCGGACGTGATCGGCCATCGACGCCATCGAGCGACTCACGTAGTCGTCGCGGTCGCTGGTGCGCAGCGCCAGCGCATCGGCCAACGGCAGACCGGCCGGGACGTAGCCGCCCAGAGGGTCGTGCGCGCTCGTCTGATCGGTCACGAGGTCGGCATGCCACCCACGGCGCACGAGCTCAGGCAGGACGTCCGCGGCGTTGGCGACGAGCGCCACCGAGCGGCCGGTACGCTCGCTGCGCCAGCGGTCGACCATGGCCACCGCCTCGTCGAGCGAGTGGGTGAGCTCGTCGACGTAGCCGGCATCCAGGCGACGACGCGCGCGCGCTTCGTCGACCTCGACCACGAGCGCCGCGCCGCCGTTCATGGTGATGGCCAGCGGCTGCGCGCCGCCCATGCCTCCGAGGCCGGCGGTGACCGTCGCGGTGCCGGCCAGCGAGCCGCCGAAGTGCTGGCGGGCGGCCTCGGCGAAGGTCTCGTAGGTGCCCTGGATGATGCCCTGCGTGGCGATGTAGATCCACGATCCGGCCGTCATCTGGCCGTACATCGTCAGGCCCGCGCGCTCGAGCTCGCGAAACTGCTCCCAGGTCGCCCAGTGCGGCACCAGGTTGGCATTGGCGATCAGGACACGTGGCGCATCACGAGTCGTGCGGAAGACCCCGACCGGCTTGCCCGACTGGACCAGCAGCGTCTCGTCGTTCTCGAGGCGTTGGAGCTCGGCGACAATGGCATCGAACGCCTCCCACGAACGAGCCGCGCGTCCGGTGCCGCCATAGACGACGAGGTGCTCCGGGTCCTCCGCAACCTCCGGGTCGAGGTTGTTCATGAGCATCCGCAGCGCGGCTTCCTGCTGCCAGCCCTTGCAGGACAGCTCCGTCCCGCGCGGTGCGCGGACGGTGCGCGGGCCACTGACCGGTCGTACGGCCGTCATGCGCGGATGATATGCCGACTACGGCTCGATCGTGCCCATCCAGACATGCCACGTCGTGCCCGCAGGGTCATCCGGAGTGGTTACGCCTCCCGCGAGGACGATCCGGTCTCCGATCCGTCCCACGCCCGTGGCGAATTCGGGCGTCCCCTCGTTCGGGGCGGTTGGGCGCTCGACCGGCGTGGCCGTCCACGAGGCACCGTCGGTGCTCGTCCAGGTCGTGATTCCGTCGTTCATATCGACGGCGACGAAGCCGGCCGGGATGCCAGCGAGCCAGGCGGCCCGGTATCCCTGCTCCGGCTCCATGCCGAACTCGTGCACGACGGTCCACTCGAAGCCATCGTCCGAGCGCCAGACGACGAGGCGGCCGTCGAGCGATCCAGTCGCCACCCAAGTGCCGTCGCCACTGACAGTGAGCTGATCGACGCCCCCTGAACCGTCGCTGCCCTCAACGGTGGCAGGAGACCACTGCATACCGTCAGTCGACGTCCAGATCCGAGGTGACGGATTGAACTCGTCGTCGTACGCGAGCCCGGCCATCAGGTACGTCGATGCGGTGCCGACGACCGCGCTCGCCGACATCCGCCCGGCATCGGGCCGGGACTCGGACCACGTTCGTCCGCCATCCGCCGAGAGCCATGCGCTCCCGGTTCCCTCCCCGTACGCGTTCGTGACCACGACGATGCCGGTTGGTCCCACGGTCGCGTCCCGGGCATTGAAGGCGTCGACCATGAAGGCTCCGGTGTCGATCTCGGTCCACGAAGCTCCATCGGACGACTCCCAGACCACGACGTTGAGATTGTCCAGCGCGCCGACGGTGCCGATGGCGATCAGCCGGTCGCCGCTGCTCACGATGTGATCCGCCGAGACGAACACGGGAGCCTCACGTTCCCACGAGGCAGGGAATGGGAGCGTCGCAGCCTCCCACTCCAGCGCGTCGTCCGATGACCAGATGGTCGCGTCGGAGTCGAGCGCCCCGAGGGCGAAATAGCGCCCGCCTTCGGCGGTCACTCGCGACACGAAGCCCTCGCCGATCGGACTGACCGCGTCGCTCCACGCCACGCGGATGGTGGCTGTTTGGGAGGCCGTGGGGTCGGGCGTCGTGCTCGGCTCGGATGATGCCGTCGAGCTCGGCTCCGCCGACCGCGATGCGGCGGATGCGCTGGCCTCGGGTGACGGGCTGCTGTCGCCGACGGGTGCATCGGGCCGGCTCAGCAGCAAGACGGCGAGCACTGCTGCGGCGACGACCGCGACGCCGCCGGTCAGCAGAACGAGCCAGCTGATGCGCGGTCCTCGCTTGACCACGTCGGGATCAGCCATCGCCGAAGGGATTCGGGCGCTTGGGCTTCTCGGGCGGGAGGCGGAAGAGATCGTCGGGATCGCGCTTCGGCGGCAGCGGCAGCGGCCAGGCGTCGCCCTCGTCGGATGGCGTGCTCGCGCGCAGCAGGTCCGACCACGCGTCCGCATCGGTCTCGCCGGACAGCTCGCGACGGTAAACCGGGAAGCGCTCGTCGCCGGCGACGCGCTCGAATTCGGCGGCCTCATACATCGATGCCGGCCCCGGCGACGGCAGCCACGCATCGGCGACGCCCTCGGGGTACGCCTCAACGGCGATGATGCCGCGGCGGTCGAGCTCGTCACAAACCGCCGCGAGCAATGCCACGCCATCGGCCATGCGTGCCTCGGCGTCCGAAGCGCCGTGGATCTGAAGGCAGGTCACGACCCACGGAGCGGGTGACTCGGGCAGCTGCGGATACCGTTCGCGAATCGACTGCGCGCGCGGGTAGCCGCTCAACGGGCCGAACTGAGCGTAGCCGGTGACGCGAACGTCCATGGCGTCCGTTCGCACCGCGACCATTGCCAGCGCTCCACCGGCGGCGCGGCCGCCGAGCAGCCGTTGACGCTTGAGCGTGGCTCGCGCGATCCGATCCGGGGCGTCTGCGGCGGGAGCGTCACGCCCGCCATCCAGGCGTTCCCAGTAGTCGCAGGTCTGGCAGCGGGCACCCGGCTGCGCCGGGTCAGGGATGTCGTCGAAGGTCGCGGCGTCGAGCAACCGGAACTCGAGCTCAGCCATGGGCACGCGCGGTTGCGGGATTGGCCAGCAGGTCGCCGGCGTGAATCAGCTCGCGGATGGCTGCGATGTCGGGCGCCGGAGAGCGGTCGCCTGCCGCATGCGCGACGCGCTTGCGAATCCGCCGATGGGCCGCCGCGACCCCGGCCCCGGGGCGGAGCGGCGCCCTGAAGTCGAGGCCCTGCGCGGCGCACAGTGCCTCGATCGCCAGCACCTGCTCCGCACGGTCGACCGCCTCGCGGAGACGAAGCGCACTCGTCCCGCCCATGCTCACGTGGTCCTCCTGGTTCGCGCTCGTCGAGATGGTGTCGACCGACGACGGATGGCTCAGCCCCTGGAGCTCGTTGACGAGTGCTGCCGCGGTGTAGTGGGCGATCATGAGGCCGCTCTCCACCCCGGGCCGCTCCGCCAGGAATGCGGGCAGGCCGGACAAATGAGCATCGACCAGGCGCGCCGTCCGCCGTTCCGAAATCGAGGCAAGTTCCGCAACCGCCATCACGGCGTAGTCGAGCGCCAGGGCCAGCGGCTCCCCGTGGAAGTTGCCGCCGGACACGACCCGGCCGTCCGGGAAGACGAGCGGATTGTCGGTCGCCGCGTTGATCTCGACGCCGAGCACGCGGCCGAGCTCGGCAAGGGCGTCCCGCGCCGCACCGTGCACCTGCGGCATGCAGCGCAGGCTGTAGGCGTCCTGGACCTTGTGGCCGCTGGCCGCATGCGACGAGCCGATCTCGCTGTCGTCGAGGAGCTCGCGCAGGTGCCTGGCGGCCGCGACCTGCCCGGGATGCGGACGGGCCGCGACGAGCTCTTCGGCGAAAGCGGCCGCCGTGCCGAGCATCGCCTCCAGGCTCATTGCGCCGATGACGTCCGAGATGAGCGCCAGCC
>JAICRD010000227.1 GCA_025937535.1 Chloroflexota bacterium
AGTGAGCGCCAGGAGCACGGTGCGACGGTCCTTCGGATCGGTCCTCCGCTCGACCAGTCCGGCGTCCGCCAACGTCGACGCCAGTCGCGTGACGACCGGTGCGGTGACCAGCAGCCGTCGCGCCACCTCGGCCTGCGGCTGCGGACCCATGGTGTCGATCATGCGCAGCACGTTGTACTGCTGGTAGGTCAGCTCGCTCCAGGCGCGTCGACGGCGGGCATGGGCGACCAGGTGCCGCATCACCGGCGCGACCGTTGCGATCAGGCTGGCCTCGAGGCTCGGCGTCTCCTCGGAGGCGGCCTTCGACGCCGATCGCGTGCCGGGGGCGCGTGAGGTGGCCATGCGTGCCGATCGTAGCAGTCCACTCCGCCCGGGGCTCACGCTCGGCCTCGTGTCGGTCGCGCACGCCGCGATCCACGCCCAATCGGCGCTGCTGCCGCTGGTGTACGCCATCGTCATCGTCGAGTTCGGGCTGTCCGAGCGCGACATCGGCGTGTTCATCGCCATCACCACGTTCGTCGGCGGCACGATGCAGCTCGCCTACGGGTTCCTCACTCGTTACATCGCACGCCCCGCCCTCCTCGCCGGCGGGCAGATCGTCTTCGGCGCCGGGCTGCTCATCGGCGGCCTGTCGCAGTCGATCGGCCAGCTGCTGGCTGCCATCAGCGTGGCGCGCATCGGCTCCAGTCCGCAGCACCCGGTGGGCAACGCGCTGCTGTCCGACATCTACCCCGCCGAGCGGCGTGGGTTCGCAATCAGCGCCCATATCAGCGGCGGCAACGTCGGGACCATCCTCGTGCCCTTCGTCGGCGGCGCGATGCTCGCCGGCCTCGGCTGGCAGGCGACGCTGGCGCTGTTCGGCGTGCCGGCGCTGATCATCGGGGTGCTGATCGCGCTCTTCGTCCGTGAGCGCCACGCCGACTACCGGGTGCGCGCCCGCGCCTCGGGCTCGGTCTGGCAGCACCTGCGCGACGTCCTCGGCCGCGGCGACCTGCGCCTCATCCTGGCCGCCTCGCTGGTGGCCGCGGGCGGGCGCGGGCTGGACATCGTCGCGCCGTTCATGGTGCTCTACCTGTCAGGGCCGCTGGGCTTCGACCGCGGCACGGTCAACCTGCTCTACGCGCTGCTGCTCGTCGGCGCGGTGGTGGGCCCCATCCTGGCCGGCGTCCTCTCGGACCGGTTCGGCCGGCGACCCGTGCTCATCGCCTACTACCTGCTGTCCGCGCTCGGGATCGTCTCCTTCGTCGCGGTCGGCGCCAACCTGCTCCTGCTCGTGCCCCTGCTCCTGCCCTTCGGGACCGCCGTCTTCAGCGAGTCGCCGGTGCTCCAGGCCTATCTCGCCGATCGCGCCACCGGACCGATGCGCGATGTCGCCTTCGCCGTCTACTTCACCTTCGCGTTTGGCATCGGCGCCTTCTGGGCCTTCATCATCGGCTCCGTGGTCTCCGGCTTCGGTTATCCGGTCGCGTTCGGCGTCATGGCCGGCTCATACCTCGCCGCAGCGCTGCTGCTCGTGCTGGTACGCGAAGGGGGATCCTCGCTCGAGAGCGCCTGACTCGATCCGTCGAGGCGGATGGACCGGAGGCTCCTGCGGCGCGGCGAATCCGCGATATATCGAGACGGGATACGCGTGAGCAGCGCACCGCCGCGCCCGTCATGCGGCGCAGGACTCGATGGATCGAGGATTCGCAGCGCGAGATCGGCTCCGCGCACTTCTGCCTCGACGAATGGAGTCAGCAAACGGGCACGCCTTCGCAGATCTCATCGATCCTGTCGTCCAGCGCCTGGATGCGCTCCAGGATCTCGTCGAGGCGGTCGGCCACCGTGCCGTCGGCCGTGTCGCCGCCGCTTCCACCCGGCGTCTCGTCGAAGCCGCCATCCGCACCGGTGGCGATGAGCCAGTCGCGGATTCCGGCCTCGAGCTCGTCCAGCCGCGCCACGAGGTCCTCGTCGCTGACGCCCTCCTCTCGCGTCTCGACCGTGCCGCGCAGTGTCTCGAGCTCGGCGCGCGTCGCGTCGAGGTCGCTGCGCAGGCCGATGCTCTGGAACAGGACGAGCACGAGCACGACAACCGTCGCCAACCCGAGAACCACGAGGATCGGACCGATGGGGGAGCGCATGGCGGCAGGCCAAGCAAGTGGCGGGCCGAGCGGCGCGCGACGGCGCGCGACGGCGTGCGCCGATATATCGGGCACCAGTGCACATGAATGCCTGCTCTCGTGCAGCGGTGCCTCATCCGTAGGGCAGGCGTGCACCGGACGGAGTGTTCGTGTGCAGCGCTGCCCGATTTATCGCAACCGCCACGCTATCCCGTCGTGAAGGCTCCGATCAGCACGACCACGCCCGCGATGGCGAAGAGGGCGGCAGACCCGATGCGGACGACGCGCGGCGATAGGCGATGCCCGACCTGCCGGCCGACGACCACGGCCACGAGGTTGGCCGCGATCTCGCCGGCCGTCGAGCCGATCCAGGTCGGCAGTGCGCCCTGGCTGGCGGCGAGGGCGAAGGTGGCGAGCATGGTCTTGTCTCCGAGCTCGCCCACCACGAACGTGCCGGCCACGGTCAGCACCAGCCCGGCGCCGGCCAGCCGTCGGCCGCTGGCTCCGGCCCCGCGGGCCGCGTGCTCGTCATCCTCGTCGTCGTCCCCACGGAGCGTCCACGCCGCGACCGCCAGGAAGGCGATCCCCGACACGACGGCCACGAGCGTCTGCGGCAGGGCCGCGCCCACCACGGCGCCGACCGCCACGCTGATGCCCTGGATGAAGGCCGCGGCGAGCACCAGGCCGAGCACCACCGGCCGAGCGGGGTAGCGCGTCGCGAAGGCGAGGATCAGCAGCTGGCTCTTGTCGCCGAACTCGGCGACGAAGATGGCGCCGAAGGCGAGCGCCGCGGCACCGAGGAAGGGGAGCATGGGGGCCGATTATGGATGCTGCCGGTCGCGAACCAATCGGCCAGGGCGGCCAGCGGAGATTTGGCCGGGTCTAGAATCGGCCGATGACGACCGAAGAGCACATCGAATCGACGATCGAGAACCTCCTGCGCGAGGATCGCACCTTCCCGCCGCCGCCGGAGTTCGTCAGCAATGCGCTCCTGAGCGACCCCTCCATCTATGAACGCACGGACACCGAGGAGGGCTTCCGCGCCTTCTGGACCGAGGAGGGCAACCGGCTCGA
>JAICRD010000168.1 GCA_025937535.1 Chloroflexota bacterium
CGGCATCATCCGATGGACCGCGGTCGACAGCGGCTTCGGCGCACCGGGCAGCTCCGTGGTCTGGAGGATCGAGTCGGCGAAGGACGGCGGTTCGACCAATCGCATCACCTGGGACCGGCGCGGCAGGACGGCCTTCGGCAAGCTCTTCGTCGGACTGATGGGGCTGACGAGGGGTCACTTCATCCGTCAATCGATCGAGATGGGCCTGGCAGCCATCGCCGCTGCGGAGAGCAGCCGCAACGCCGGTCCCGACGCTCCATTCGGGTAACGCCGGGCTCATCGAGAGCGATCGTCAGCGGCGTTATGGGATGGACCAGGTAATGCAGGTACGACCGCGTCCGCTTCCGAGAAACGGGCATCCGCCCAACCACATCCTGGAAAGGAAGCGACACATGCTCCAGACAGATCAGGCCCAGTCCAACCTCAAGGGCATGGACGACCTCGACTTCGAGGGTTGGAACAACGCCGATTGGGACGGCGTGTTTGCCGACCACCACACCGACGACGTTCTCGTCGACTGGAAGGGCCAGCCCGCAACGCACGGTGTGCAGGAGCACATCGACGCCATGAAGGCGTACGTCGAATCGGCCGGAGGCACGCCGCCGCAGATCACCTCGCACCCGATCATGTTCGGATCGGGCGAATGGACCTGCGCGGTCGGTGAGTTCGAGGACGGCAGCCGCATGGTGACCGTGGCAAAGTGGCGCAACGGCAGGATCTTGGAGGAATACATCTGGTCGTAGCAGCGATCAGGCCCCCTATGCGTGAAGGGCGGCCGTCCTGAGACCAGGCCACGTGATGACCAGGATTACATCACATGGGCAGAGTGATATCATCGTCACGTGGACCGCACCCAGATCTCGCTGACCTCGGCGCAGGCTCGGCGGCTTCGCCGCCTCGGGCGGCAGCGCGGCATGTCGATGGCCGCCCTGATCCGCGAAGCGATCGACCGGACGTACGGGGTTGCCGACGAGGATCAGCGCTGGCGTCGAGCCCTGGATTCCGTGGGTGGCTTTCGCTCCGACCGCTCCGACACCAGCGAGCACCATGACGACGCGCTCGCTGATGCCTACGACCGTTGAGCGTCTTCGTCGACACGTCGGCGCTGTACGCGCTGCTGGATGAGGCTGATGCCAACCACCTCGAGGCCTCGGACGCGCTGCGTCGAATCGCCGGCACGGAGCTGGTGACGCATGCGTTCATCGTGGTCGAGACGTGCGCGCTCGTCGGGCGCCGGCTGCCGTGGGCTGCATCGGAGCGTCTGATCGACGGTCTCCTGCCGGTCGTCGACGTCCGGTCGGTTGACGATGGCCTCCGTCGTTCGGCGCTGACTGCCTATCGCAGCTCGGCATCGGCGCGGGTCAGTCTTGTCGATCACACCAGCTTCGCGTTGATGCGCTCGCTCGGAGTCACGCGCGCCTTCGCCTTCGACGCTGACTTTGCCCGCGAGGGCTTTGAGCTCATCACGTGACGCTGACCGGATCCTCGGCGCGGCGGGCAGAAGATCCGGGTCATGAAGGACGGCCCCCGCTTCCGGAGGGAAGGAGGGCCGTCGTCATTCGTGAATGGGTGCCGCGCGCGGCGCCGGCACCGTCAGATTCAGCCTACTGGGGGCACCCGGTACCCGGCGACGGCTGGTCGATGCGAAGCGGCGTCAGTGGGGTCGTCGGCGGCAGGTAATACGACGCATACACCACCAGGTCGACGGTGCCCTCGTTCCGGGCGAGATGGATCTCGTCCGGCATGTTCGAGAAGGACTGCCCGGCCGTGTAGGTGATCTTATGGGTGCAGTCCTCGGCGTGGTAGAAGCTCATGGTTCCGCTCAGAATCGTGACGATCGTCGGGCCGGGGTGGCTGTGCCAACCGAAGGTTGAGCCGGGTGTCGCCACGATCCTCTGATAGGCAACCTCCATCGGACCGCTGGACTGGAGCTTGATCTTCGAACCGGGGCCGAAGTGCCAGTTGACGTCCAGGGGACGGTCGACCAGGGTTCCACGCGCAGTCTCAGCCGTGACTCCGCTGGACGCGGTTCCAAAAGCCGTGCCGACTGCAAATGCCAGCAGAACGGCGAGAACGACGATGACCAGGGTGATTCTTCGCAGCATGACAGTCCTCCTGCGCCGGCCTGGGAGTGGCGCGGCGATGGTGCGGAGCGTTTTGCTCAGACTGGCCCGGCGGATCCGCTCGGGCGGGCTGGGGACGACACTGATCAGACGGTCACCTCCTCGTCGCCGCGCGTTCGAGCGGCCAGTGCGAGGGCGGCAGCGGCCCAAAGAACCATGAAGCGACGCATGAGCTTCGACGCTTCCCGTCAAGGGCCTGTAGTACGCCCAGCCGTGTGCTCCGACAACGGCGGAATGACGTAGCCGCCGGGCCAGGGCATCCGCCGCTCACACGAAGTACGGACCGCCGCTCGGGTTCAGCGTCCCGTGTTCACGCCGGCAACGCTGTGCACTCACCTCGCCCCTACGTCATCCGTCTCGTGGCGCCGCTGGCGAGCGGGCGGACAATGCGGTTCATGGCGCCGCGCTGAGGCTCAGACGACCGATGAAGACCCCGAGACCCGTGCTGGCTCTGATCGCCGTCGCGCTTGTGATTGCCGCGTGTGGCGGGGAGGCGACGTCGCCAACCCCGGTCGAGACACCGCTGTCATCGGCTGCGGTCGCGCCGAGCGACAGTCCGGTGTCGGCTGCGGCCGCGGAATGTGACGGGTTGGTCGATCTCGACCTCGACGCCGTGACCGCGATCACCGCGGAGCTGGTGACATCGGGGACCCAGAACGACCTGCCCGAATTCTGCCGTGTCGCGGTGACGGTGGATCCGGCGATCAACATCGAGGTCTGGCTGCCGACGGACACGTACAACGATCGCTTCCAGGCGATCGGCGGCGGAGGATACGCCGGCTCGATCAGCTACGACGGCATGGCCGAGGCGCTGCGGAACGGATACGCGACCGCCTCGACGGACACCGGGCACGCCGGGGAAGAGTTCGACGGCAGCTTCGCCCTCGCCGCCGACGGCACGAGCGACATGGCGTTGATCGAGGACTTCGCGTCGCGATCCCTGATCGAGCTGACCGACGTCTCACGCGCGCTCGTCGATGCGTTCTACGGCGAGGTGGCTGACTACTCGTACTGGAACGGGTGCTCCACCGGCGGCCGCCAGGGCCTCGCGCTGGCACAGCGCCTTCCCGAGGGCTACGACGGAATCCTCGCCGGCGCGCCCGCCATCAACTGGGACCGATTCATCCCGGCGCTGTTGTGGCCCCAGATCGTCATGGACGAGGAGCTTGGCCGGGCGATCGGAGGGTGCAAGCTCGCCGCGGCGACCGCTGCGGCCGTGGACGCGTGTGACGGCATCGACGGCGTCAGCGATCGCGTGGTGGACGATCCCCGGCAGTGCGACTTCGACCCGGGCTCACTGGTGGGAGCCGACACCCCGTGCGGTGAGTTCACCGACGCCGATGCCGCAGTGATTCAAGCCATCTGGGATGGACCCAGAACGGCGGACGGAGACTTCCTGTGGTACGGATTGGCTCGCGGCACCCCGCTCGTCGCCCTCGCTGATTCCGAACCGTTCCCCATCGGTCTGGACCACCATCGGCTTTGGGTCAAACAGGATCCCAGCTTCGACTGGCACACCCTGGGGTATGCCGGCTTCGAGGATGCCTTCCGCACGTCGCAGGAGCTGTTCCACGACGTGATCGCGACCGATGATCCCGACCTCGCGCCCTTCCGGGATGCCGGCGGCAAGCTGCTGATGTGGCACGGCTGGTACGACGAGATCATCTTCCCGGAGGGGTCCATCGACTACTACGAGCGGGTCGTGGAGACCTTGGGCGACCCGGGCAATGTGGCGGAGTTCGCGCGGCTCTTCATGGTGCCTGGCGTGTATCACTGTGGGGGTGGTCCCGGCCCCGCCGAGTTCGACGCCTTCGGTGCGCTGGTCGAGTGGGTCGAGACCGGTCGCAAACCTGACACCATTGCCGCATCGGGCATTGGTGCGAGCGGCGAGGCGTTCACGAGACCACTCTGCGCATACCCTTCGGTGGCCACGTATGACGGGGCGGGGGATCCGCAGCAGGCCGCCAGCTTCAACTGCACCAGCGACTGAAGCTCTCTATCGTCAGAGGTAGCCCTCGGGCACCGGGCGAGCCGACTCGACCGAACTCGACCCCGAGCGAGCGGGATGATCACCCGATGAGGAGCCCATCGTTGATGGATGGTTTGATGCCACACGTACGGCAGCCGGACGTTGCCCCGCGTCCGCAGCTGCTGACCTATCCCGACTCGCTCGGCGGCGACCTGCCGTCGATCGCGCGGCTGCTCGAAGGGCCGTTGGCGGGGCTGTTCGGCGGAGTGCACATCCTGCCGCCGTTTCCGTCGTCGGGCGATCGCGGGTTCGCCCCGATCACCTACCGTGAGATCGAGTCGCGCTTCGGGACGTGGGCGGACGTCGAGCGCATCGGCCGATCTCACGACGTCCTCCTCGACGTGATGGTCAATCACATGTCGCGTCAGAGCGCGGAGTTCCGCGACTTCGCCCGACACGGGCGCGCCTCGAAGTACGCCGATCTGTTCCTGACCGTCGACAAGGTGTGGCCGGACGGGCGCGTCCCGGCCGATGATCTGGCGCGCATCTTCCTGCGCCGGCCTGGGTCTCCATTCACGACCGTCGAGATCGAGGAGACGGGGGCGCGGGAGACGGTGTGGACGACGTTCGGCACCGCGGACTGGTCCGAGCAGATCGACCTGGACCTGTCGGCCCCGGCGACGCGCGACCTCGTGCGCTCGTGGCTCGAGATCCTTGCCTCGCACGGCGTGCGGATCGTGCGGCTCGACGCGGTGGGCTACGTGGTGAAGAAGCCCGGCACGAGCTGCTTCATGGTGGAGCCGGAGA
>JAICRD010000183.1 GCA_025937535.1 Chloroflexota bacterium
CGAGATCTTCTACGCCCACTCGCGGTTGTTGGAGCGTGCCGCGCGGCTGAACGAGGAGAACGGCGGCGGGTCGCTGACGGCGCTGCCGATCATCGAGACGCAGGCGGGCGACGTGTCCGCCTACATCCCGACGAACGTGATCAGCATCACCGACGGGCAGATCTTCCTGCAGACCGACCTCTTCAACCAGGGCCAGCGGCCCGCGGTCAACGCCGGCATCAGCGTCTCGCGAGTCGGTGGCAACGCCCAGATCAAGGCCATGCGCCAGGTCGCCGGCAAGCTCCGTCTGGACCTGGCCCAGTACCGGGAGCTGGCGGCCTTCGCGCAGTTCGCCTCCGACCTCGACAAGGCCACTCGCGACCAGCTCACCCGCGGTCGCGCGCTGACCGAGGTGCTCAAGCAGCCCCAGTTCCAGCCGCTGCCGGTCGAGAAGCAGGTCGCCATCATCTGGGCCGCCACCAACGGCCACCTCGACGACGTCGACCCCACGAAGATCGGCGAGTTCGAGTCCGGCTTCTACCGCTTCCTCGACTCCACCAACGAGTCGCTCCTTCCTGCGATCGCCGAGCAGAAGGCGCTGTCCGATGAGCTCACCGCCGAGCTCGAGAAGGCCGTGACCGAGTTCAAGCGCCAGGGCGGCTACGGAACCGATGACGGAGCCGCGCCGGCCGAGGCAACGGCTGAGGCCGAGGCCGACACCGCTGAGACCAGCGCCGACGCCGACGCCGATGCCGTCCCCGCCGACGATTCCAACGAGTCGTCGGACGCCGAGAAGCAGTCCTGAACGCGATGTTTCGAGCCCATTTCACCGGAGGAGCCCCCCGGGTGCTGTTTTCGCGATCCACCGAGTGCACCGCCGCACGAGGTGCGCGCCCGGGCGCCGCTCGTGCGCATCGGCTCTCGATACATCGCCGAAATGCAGCGCGCCAGAACCTTCGTGTGAATCTGGCTCGACATATCGAGCGGCAGCGCAGGACGGGCATCTAGATGGCCAGCCTGAAGGACATTCGGGGCCGGATCGGATCGGTGCGAAACATCGCCCAGATCACCAGGGCGATGGAGATGGTCGCTGCCTCGCGCATGAAGCGCGCGCAGGACGCCATCCTGGCCGCGCGCCCCTACTCCGACGAGCTGCGGGCGGCATTGAGCCGCGTCGCCGCGGTGGTCGGCGAGGAGGTTCATCCGCTCCTGGCCCGACGGCCGGTGAAGCGGGTCGCGCTCATCATGATCACGACGGATCGCGGCCTGGCGGGCAGCCTCAACGCCAATGCCATCCGATTGGCGCTGCGCTGGACGCAGCAGAAGATCGGCTCGGGCAATGGCGAAACCCGCGTCGAGGTCGAGGCAATCACCATCGGACGCAAGGGCCGCGACGGCCTGCGCCGCGCAGGCATCCCGATCGCTGCCCACTTCCCGCAGCTCGGCGACCGACCGTCGTTCAGTGACGTCACGCCGATCGCCCGGCTCGTGACCGAGGATTTCCTCGAGGGCAAGTTCGACGAGATCGACGTGGCCTACAACACCTTCATCTCCACGCTGACCCAGCGCCCGGAGATCAAGCCGCTGCTCCCGATCGTCAGCCCGGAGCAGGCGGAGGGCGCCGAGACCGAGAACGACGAATACCTGTTCGAGCCGTCGCCGGAGGCCGTGCTCAGCCGGCTGCTGCCGCACTTCGTTGCGATCGACCTGTATCGGGCCGTGCTGGAGAACCAGGCGTCGGAGCAGAGCGCGCGCATGATCGCGATGCGCAACTCGACCGACAACGCGAACGAGCTCATCGAGGACCTGACCCTCGTCTACAACAAGACGCGGCAGGCCACCATCACCCGCGAGATGATCGAGATCGCCTCCGGGGCTGAAGCCCTGGGCGGCTAGTAAGGAGTAGAGACAGACCGATGGCGACCGGAAAGGTGATCCAGATCACGGGGCCCGTGATCGATGTCGAGTTCCCGCCCGGCGAGCTGCCGAGCATCTACAACGCCCTCGAGATCAAGCGGCCCGACGCCGAGATCGCGAAGGAGGGCGAGGACGCGACGCTCGTCGTCGAGGTCCAGCAGCACCTCGGCAACAACTGGGTCCGCGCGGTCGCCATGTCCTCGACCGATGGGCTCGCCCGTGGCCTCGACGTCGTCGACACCGGCGCACCGATCAGCGTTCCGGTGGGTGAGGCGACCCTCGGCCGCGTCTTCGACGTGCTCGGTCACGCCATCGACGGCAAGGGCGCGGTGAAGTCCAAGACGACGCTCCCGATCCACCGCGATCCGCCGGCCTTCGACCAGATGGAGACCGAGGCGCAGATCTTCGAGACCGGCATCAAGGTCATCGACCTCATCGCGCCGTTCAAGCGCGGCGGCAAGGTTGGCGTCTTCGGCGGTGCCGGCGTCGGCAAGACGGTCATCATCCAGGAGCTCATCCGCAACATCGCCGCCGAGCACGGCGGCTACTCGGTCTTCGCCGGCGTCGGCGAGCGCAGCCGCGAGGGCAACGACCTGCTGGGCGAGATGACCGAATCGGGCGTCATCGACAAGACCGTCATGGTCTTCGGCCAGATGAACGAGCCGCCCGGCGCGCGCCAGCGCGTCGGCCTGACGGCGCTGACCATGGCCGAGTACTTCCGTGACGAGGAGGGACGCGACATCCTCCTCTTCATCGACAACATCTTCCGATTCACCCAGGCGGGCTCCGAGGTATCGGCGCTGCTCGGTCGAATGCCGTCGGCGGTGGGCTATCAGCCGACCCTGGCCACCGAGATGGGCGACCTGCAGGAGCGGATCACCTCGACCAAGAAGGGTTCGATCACCTCGCTGCAGGCCATCTTCGTGCCGGCGGACGACTACACCGATCCAGCCCCGGCGACCACCTTCGGCCACCTCGACTCGACCATTCGCCTCGAGCGCTCGATCGTCGAGCTCGGCATCTACCCGGCGGTGGATCCGCTGACCTCGACCTCCACCGTTCTCGACCCGCGCGTCGTCGGCCAGGAGCACTTCGACGTCGCGCGCGAGGTCCAGCGAACGCTGCAGCGCTACAAGGACCTCCAGGACATCATCGCCATCCTCGGCATGGACGAGCTGAGCGAGGACGACAAGGTCACCGTGACCCGCGCCCGCCGGCTTCAGCGCTTCATGTCGCAGCCGATGTTCGTCGCGGAGCAGTTCACCGGCCGCCCCGGCAAGTACACGCCGCTGTCGGAGACGGTTCGCGGCTTCCGCGAAATCCTGGACGGCAAGCACGACGCGCTGCCGGAGCAGGCCTTCTACCTGGCCGGCACGATCGACGACGTCGTCGAGCAAGCCGAGAAGATGGGCTAGCGCCGATGCCGCTTCAGCTGGAGATCGTCTCGCCCGAGCGCCGCGCCTTCACCGATGAGGTGGACATGGTCATCGTGCCCGGCATCGATGGCCAGCTCGGCATCCTGCCGCACCACACGCGGCTGATCACGGCGCTCGGCGTCGGCGAGCTGCGCATCAAGAAGGGCGGCACCGAGCAGTCGATGCTGATCTCCGGCGGTTTCGTCGAGGTCCGCCCCGACAAGGTCGTCGTCATGGCCGACCTCGCCGAGCACTCCGAGGAGATCGACGAGGCGCGGGCCGTCGAGGCGCGCAAGGCCGCCGAGGCGGAGCTCGAACAAACGCAGGACCCGGTCGACATCGCCCGCGTCCGTGCCGCGCTTCAAACGGCGCTGATGCGCGAGCGCATCGCCACGCGCCGTCGCTCCCGGGGGTAAGCAGCGTTCGGAAACCTGTGCGGCACGCGCGCAGGTTTCCAGTCGCGAGGGCGCGACGTGAAAATTGGTCGCTCCCGGGAGCATTACCCGGCCGATGCGCCGATTCGGCACCTCGGCTGAGCGTGAAACCGGCCCCGCATCGGCCGATCCTCCGGATAACGTGCCAGTCAGCGCACAAATTTCCATTCGCAACGCGTCGACCGAAACGTGCCCGCTCAGCGCGCAGATTTCACGAACTGGCCGACGAACCAACGGCGGGATACCATCGGTCCATGAATCCCGACGAGCCGATGACGCCCGAGGACGCCGAGCGCGCGCACCTGCGTGGCCCGGAGAGTGGCGCCGGGCCGGACCCGCGGCGCATGCAGGAGCTGCGCAAGATCAGCCGCGACTACCCGTTCATCTGCCCCGTCGACTTCAAGCCGCACAAGGGCTCGCCGCCAGGCGAGGACCCGAACACCGACCCGACCTTCGTCGCGACCCATCGCGAGGACGACGGCGCGCACTACCTGGGCTAGGCAAGCACTCCCATGATGACCTGCGACCAGTGCGGAACGCGCATGGCCCAGCTGCCTGTGAAGATCGAGATCGTGCGTGAGACGGGGCCGATCGGCCTTCCGACCAGCCCGGCGCATGGCGAGACGGTCAACTTCACGAAGCCGTATCGGTTCTGCTCGTCCGACCATCTCTACACCTGGGCGCGCGAGGCGCGGATGATGATCTGCAACAAGATGCCGACCGCCTTCGAGGAGGGCATGCAGCCGTTCCTGCCCTCCCGGCACATGGGCGGTCGGGTCGGCCTGTGCGATGGCCACCACACCGGCCC
>JAICRD010000087.1 GCA_025937535.1 Chloroflexota bacterium
CCCCGCTCGCTTCCGCCCGACCGTCACCGCGTAGGCAACCCTTATCGAGGGGTGGGCCGGGTGGCCGGCCCACCCCGTAGGGATTTAATCGGCGCCCCGTCCGGGGGCGCGGCCGGGGCGCCTTATAAATGCCGCTGGGGGGGGCCGGCCAACCGCCCCACCCCTCGATAAGGGTTGCCTACGCGGTGACGGTCGGGCGGAAGCGAGCGGGGAGGAGCGGTGCGACCGAGTCGATCGCGGTCCGGACCAGGCCCTTCGGGCTGCCGTAGACGCGGAAGATGTCGACCACCAGCAGGGCGATGAGGGCGACCTCGATGCCCTTGGCGATGAAGCCGAGCATGAAGTACGGGCCCATGATCAGGTAGCCCGTGATGGTCATGGCGGCGTAGCCGATCAGGGCGACGCGCGGGAACCAGCTGAACCGCTCGACCAGCTCGAACGGAGCGGCGGCGCCGATCACGATGAGTCCGGCGAGGCCGATGTAGCCGAGGCCGTTGAGCGTGAAGAGCAGGCCACCCAGGCCGAGATGGATGTAGGCCGTCGCAGCGGTGAGGCCGACGATGGCGGCGGTGAGCATGGCGCCGGCGGTGCGGCTGCGCAGGAACTGGGTCACGAGCGGTGTTCCTCCGGGTAGTGCAGTGGTCGACGCCGATATCGGCATCGGTTGACTTCGATGCCATGAGTCTCACGGCGCCGGGCGCCCACCGAATCGGGCAGTTGGGTTACGAGAAGCCCGGACATGCGTGCCGCCGGGCTTGGGCGGAATGACGTAGCTCGTGCCCATGAATGCGCTGGATGATCCGCTTCGGGGATGGCGTATCCTCTCGGCGGCCATGACCCGCGCACCCACCCGTCCCGAGCCGGCGGCTACGCCATCGGCGGCCCCACCCCAGCCCGACAGCCACGCGCTGCTCGCACGCGCGGTGGACGAGGCCGCGCGCCTGCTCCAGGCCGATGGCGCCATGGTCTACCTGGTCGACGGCGATCGGATGCGGTTCGAGGTCGACGCCGGCATCCGCAATGCCGAGGCGCAGCAGCTCATTCGCGACCTGTCACTGCCGGTTGGGGTCGGCCTGTTCGGTCATGCGGTCGCCAGCGGCGAGGTCGTCGTCTCCGGCGACTACAGGCGCGACCAGCGATTCCCGCACTCCCCGGTCGCCGACCGCATCGTCAACGTCGCCAACATGCGGTCCATGGCTGCCGCGCCGCTCATCGCGGACGGCGAGGTGATCGGCGCCCTCGGCGCCTATTCGTCGCGGATCGATGGTTTCGACGAGTCGGGCATCGCCCTGCTCCGAGCCCTGGCCGACCACGCGGCGACGACCATCGCCAACCAGCGGCTGATCGAACGCCTGGCGCGATCGCAGGAGGAGCTGGCCCGGCTGACCGATGACCTTCGGAGCCACGGTGATGAGCTGGCGCATCGCGTCGAGGCGCAGCGAACGCTGGCCGAGATGGCGACGCAGCTGACCTCGTTGCGCGACCCTTCCGAGGTCCTGGTGCAGACCCTCCGCGAGGCCGTGCGCCTGCTGAAGGGCGACGGCGGCCAGATCGGCATGGTCGCCAACGACGAGGGCGGCAAGCTGCGCTGGGGCGACGGCCATTCGCTGGTCCACGGCGAGCTCACCTCGTTCACCAAGGACGACCACACCACGGTCGACGACGGCGTCTCGGGCAGGGCGTTGCTGGAGGGTCGCGTGTCGTGGACGGACGACTACATCGCCGACCCGTCGTTCCCGCACGACGAGCGGTCCGACCGCATCGCGCGGCGCCTCGGCATCCGCGCCGTCATCGCGGCGCCCCTGATCGCGGAGGGCGGTCCCATCGGCGCCATCGGCGTCTATTCCGAGCGGCCGGGCGCATTCGATGCGGACGACGGCGAGCTGCTCGGCCTGCTGGCGGACCAGGCCGCCATCGTCCTGACCAACGCCAGGCTCAACCGGGAGGCCGAGGTGTCGGCCGATCGCCTGGCCCGACGCGTCGAGGCACAGCGCACCCTGGGCGAGATCGCCGCCGCGATCACCTCGCTGCGTGACCCGTCGGCCGTGCTGATGCGCACCATCAAGGAGGCGACCCGCCTGCTGGAGGCCGACAACGTCGTCATCCACCAGGTCCGACCGGGCAGCAGCGAGCTGGCCGATTACCGCGAGGTGTTCAACGCCGGACCGGACACGCCCCCCGTGGACGAGGTCACGGTCAGCATCGGCCAGGGTATCGCGGGACGCGCCATCAGCGAAGGCGTGGTGAGCTGGACCGGCGACTACCTCGAGGACGCGTCGTTCGCGCACACCGACAAGGCGGACGAGTGGATCCGACGCTTCGGTTACCGCTCCCAGATGTCGGCGCCGCTCATCGGCGAGGAGGGCGGCGCGCTGGGCGCGATCAGCGCCTACTCGAGCCGGGCTGATGCCTTCGGTGCGGACGATGCGGCGCTGCTGGGCGCGCTGGCCAGCCAGGCCGCAATCGTGCTCGGCAACGCGCGGCTGTACGAGGAGCTCGAGCGCCGCGTCGAGGCGCAACGCTCGCTCGGCGAGATCGCGACGCGCATCACCGCCCTGCGTGAGCCGGGGGACGTCCTGCAGCGGACGCTCGACGAGGCGGTGCGGCTGCTCGACGCCGACGGCGGGCGAATCGAGCTCGTCCACGAGCGCGGCGAGCTGCACTGGGCGTTCGGCCACTCCGCCATCGACCTGCCCATCGAGCGGGAGGTCGGCGAGAAGCCGGTCGTGGCCGACGAAGGCGTCTCCGGGAGGGCGGTGGCCGAGCGACGCGTCGTGCTGACGGGCGACTATCTCGCCGACGAGAGCTTCGTCCACGCCGAGGCGCCGGACCGCTACATCCGCCAGCACGGCATCCGATCGGTGATGAGCGCGCCGCTCATCGGCGAGGAGGACGCCATCGGCTCGCTGACGGTCCATTCGCAGACGCGCGAGGCGTTCGACCTCGCCGATGCCGAGCTGCTGGAGGTGCTCGCGAGCCAGGCGGCGATCGCCGTGACCAACGCACGCCTGTACGAGCAGCTCCGCGAGCGCGTCGACGCGCAGCGCGCACTGGCGGCGATCACCGCTGAGATCGCCGAGCTGCACGATCCCGGCGCCGTCCTGCAGCGCACCGCGGAGGAGGCTCTGCGCCTGCTGAACGCGGATAGCGCGATCATCAACCCGCTCGAGAACGACGACAGCCTGCTCGGCTGGCCGATCGCGTATGCGCCTGCGGACGGCCCGGCCGACGACCTTCCGGTCCGCATGGGCGAGGGCATCAGCGGCAGCGCCATGGCCCAGCGGCGCGTCCTGCGAACCGGCGATTACCTCGCCGACCAAGCCTTCGAGCACACCGAGGAGCTGGATGCCTACATCCGCAGGCGCCAGATGGTGTCGGTCATGACGGCGCCGCTCATCAGCAGTGCCGGCGGGCTCGGCGCGTTGACCGTGCAGTCGGCGCGCCGTAACGCCTTCGACGAGAACGACGAGGACTTGCTGCGCCTGCTGGCCGACCAGGCCGCCATCGCCATCACCAACGCACGGCTGTACGACGAGCTGGGCAACGAGTCGGCCGCGCTGGCCCGCCAGACCGACTCGCAGCGACGGCTGCTCCAGATCAACCAGCGCCTGCTGTCGACGCTCGAGCCGGCCAGCGTGCTGGAGCTCATCGCCGACGGCCTCAAGAGCGTGGTCTGGTACGACAACCTGGCCGTCTACCGTGTCGAGGAGGCCGATGACAGCGTCCTGCGGCCGGTCCTGGCGCGCGACCGCAACGCGACCGCCGTGCTCGACTTCGTCATCCCGCGCGGCCAGGGCCTGACCTGGTGGACGATCGACCACCGCGAGCCGGTGCTGCTGAACTCGGCGCTCGGCGACGAGCGGATCGTGCAGATCCCGAACACGCCGGTCGAGGACGAAGCGATCATCGTGGTGCCGCTGATCTCCGGCGACGAGGTCATCGGCGCCATGAACATCAGCCGCACCGGCGGTGCGGAAGTCGCCTTCACCGATGCCGACTTCGAGCTGGTGCAGCTCTTCGCCGCGCAGGCCGCCGTCGCCATCACCAACTCCCGGCTGTACGAGGAGCTCCGCGAACGGGCCGATGCGCAGCGCTCGCTGGCCGAGATCGCCGCGCAGATCGCGTCGCTGCACGAGCCGCAGACCGTCCTCGACCGCGCGGTCGCGGACGCGGCGCGGCTGCTGCGCGCCGACCGTGCCCAGATCAACCTGCTCAGCGACGACGGACGCCACCTCGACCCGCCGATCACGGCCGCACCGATCCCGCCGTCGGACGACGACGTCGTCGTTCCGATCGGCTCCGGCATCGCCGGCATGGCCGCGGCCGAGAGGCGCGTGCGCTGGACAGCCAACTACCTCGGCGACCAGGCATTCCCGCACGACGAGGGCGACGCCTGGATCGAGCGCCAGCAGATCCACTCGATGATGGCGGCACCCCTCGTCGGGCCGAACGGGCTGATCGGCACGATTACCATCCAGTCGACCGCACGGGGCGCCTTCGGGAGTGACGACGCCGAGCTGCTCAAGCTCCTGGCCGACCAGGCGGCAATCACGCTCACCAACGCCCGACTCTACGCCGAGCTGGAGGAATCCGAGCGGCGCTACCGGCACCTGGTCGACTACTCGCCCGACATCGTGTGGAGCGTCGACGCCGAGGGTCGCTTCACCTTCTTCAGCGAGTCGCTCGAGGCGCGTACCGGCATCAAGCCGCAGGACCTGCTCGGCAAGCCGTTCAGCATGCTGGGTGGCGAGGAGACCTTCCCGGGCGTCACGGCGGCGTGGGAGGCGTTGCGCGACGACCCGGCCAGCGAGCAGCGCATCCGGCTTTCGCTGCCGCTGCCCGACGGTCGGATCAGCCAGAGCGAGATCGCGGCCACCGGCATCATCGTCGACGGCAAGTTCGCCGGTGCGCACGGCTCGCTGCGCGACATCAGCGAACGCGAACGGTTGGAGGGTGACCTGCGCACGCAGGCCGCCGAGCTGGCCGCCAGCCAGGAGCGCGCACACCTCGCGCGCGAGCTGCACGACTCGGTCACGCAGGCCCTGTTCAGCATGGGCCTCACGCTGCGGACGCTCGAGATCCTGCTTGGGACTGACACCGAGGCGGCACGGGAAAAGCTGGTCGAGCTGCGCGAGCTCCAGAAGGACGCCCTGGCGGAGATGCGGACGCTGATCTTCGAGCTGCGTCCGTCGTCGCTCGAGTCCGATGGACTGGTCCAGGCGCTGCGCACCCACGCCACGGCCGTCCAACGCCGGACCGGGCTGAACATCGTGGTCGACGCCGAGCCGATCGATCGGCTGCCGCTGGCGGCCGAGGAGGCGCTCTACCGCATCGGCCAGGAGGCGTTGCACAACGTCGTCAAGCACGCCAATGCGTCGAATGCCGCCATCCGCATCGCGCGCGAGCGTGACTCGGTCCTCCTCGCGGTCAGCGACGACGGCGTCGGCTTCGCGCCCGACGAGGTGCCGCGCGGGCAGCACCTTGGCCCGATCGGCATGCGTCAGCGCGTCGACCTGGTCGGGGGCGAGCTGCGCGTCGAGAGCAAGGCCGGGCGCGGTACGAAGATCGAGGCGTCCGTGCCGACCGGGGACACGTCGGCCGAATGACGTAGGCGCCGCTGGGCCAACTGCCCACTGGTCGCTGCACCCGCCAGGGCGATAGGCTGGTTGCATGTCACCCACCCCGCGATCCGTCACACCCTCTGCACCCAGGGTGGTGATCGTCGACGCGGATCGCAGGGTGCAGCAGAGCCTCGCCGACCTGCTCGGCATCGGCGGCGAGGTGCGTGTCGTCGGCCGCGCCAGTGACGTGCGCGCGGCTCTCGAGACGGTCGAGGAGACCCGACCGGACGCTGTCCTCGTCGATCCGCGCCTGCCCGACGTGGAGGCCGGAGTCGCCCTGATTCGTGGGCTGGAGACCGCGTGGCCGGACCTGCGGATCGTACTCACCGGCTGGAGCGATACCGAGGGGCACGCGGCCCTGAGCGGGCGGCAGTGCCGCTACGTCAGCAAGACGGGCTCGCCCGAGGACTTCGTCTCCACGCTCGTCGCCTGCTGCAGCGCCTGACCGACGGCCTCTAGAGGCCCATCGCCGCGCGGATCGCGCCGAGCTCCGCCGCAATCGGCGTCAGGGTGCCTTCCTCGCCCTGGATCGCGTCGGGATCCTTGAGGCCGTGCCCGGTCAGCACGCACACGACCACTTCCCGTGAGTCGATGCGCCCCTCGCGCGCCAGCCGGCGCACACCGGCCACGCCCGCCGCCGAGGCGGGCTCGCAGAAGATGCCCTCGAGCTGGACGATCCGACGCTGCGTCTCGAGGATCTCGTCATCGCTGACCGCTTCGATCAGGCCGCCGGACTGGTCGCGCGCGGCGACCGCGCCGTCCCACGAGGCGGGATTGCCGATCCGGATCGCGGTGGCGACCGTCTCCGGCTCGGCAACTGGCTCGCCGCGCACGATCGGTGCGGCGCCCTCGGCCTGAAAGCCGAGCATCCGGGGCAGGCGATGACCGTCTGCCGCATACCGCCGGAAGCCACGCCAATAGGCGGTGATGTTGCCGGCATTCCCGACCGGCAGCGCGAGCGCGTCGGGCGCGCGTCCGAGGGCGTCGACGATCTCGAACGCGGCCGTCTGCTGGCCCTCCAGGCGGTCCGGGTTGATCGAGTTGACCACCACGGCCGAGCCGTCCTCGCCGATGCGTCGCACCGCCTCCAGCGCGGCGTCGAAGTTCCCGTCGACCATGATCATCCGTGCCCCCGCTGCGAGCGCCTGCGCCAGCTTCCCGCGCGCCACCTTTCCGGCCGGGAGGATCACGTAGCAGGGGAGCCCGGCGGCGGCCGCGTAGGCGGCAGCCGATGCCGAGGTATTGCCGGTCGAGGCGCACACCACCGCCCGCGCGCCGCTCGCAAGGGCGCGATTGACGGCCAGGACCATGCCGCGGTCCTTGAAGCTGCCGGTCGGATTGGTGCCCTCGAACTTGAGATGCAGGTTCGCGAGCCCGATCTCCTCGCCAAGCCGATTGGCGTGGATCAGCGGCGTGCCGCCCTCGCCCAGCGTGACCGCGAATCGCTCGTCGTCGCGCGCCAGGATGTCGCGATAGCGGTCCAGGAGCGGGATCGGTGCGAGGCTCACGAGCCCGAGTATAGGAACCGGCACCTATCATCCCGGCGATGAAGCGAGCCGCGCCCGGCGCCCAACGCGCGGCGCCGTGGGCGCATCGGGCGATCGCGGTCGAGCTGTGCGCACTCGGTGTCGTGCTGGCAGCCTTCGTCGCGCTCGTGATCGGCGTCATCTCGATCGGCTCTCCGCTGCACTGGGACGAGGCGGTGTACGCCGTGCGTGCTCGATCCTGGGTCGAGTCCGACGCGGTCCTCAGTGGCTGGTCTTACATCCGTCCGCCGCTCCTGCCGATGGTCGCCGGCGTGCCGGCGCTGGCGGGCGGTGCCGAGTGGCAATTGCGCGCGATCGGGCTCGTCTCCGGCGTCGGCCTCCTCGTCGCGGCGTGGTGGATGGCGCGGATGCTGGTCGGGCCCGTTGCGGGCGTGCTCGCCGCGGCCGTCCTGGCGGGCAGCCCGACGCTCATCAAGGAGAGCGGCACGCTGCTGACCGACGTGCCCGCCGCGGCCCTCCTGCTGGCGGCATCGGCGCTGGTGTGGTGGAGCCTCGAGCAGCGGCCGCGACCGGGTCGGGGGCTCGCGCTCGCCGCCGCGGTCGGTGGGCTCGCCTTCCTGATGCGATACGGATCGGTCGTGGTGCTCGCGCCGATGGCGTTCGTGACCCTCGTGCTGTGGTGGCGCCTGCTTTGGGCACACCGCGGTGCCTCGCTTGCCGCGCTGGCTGTGGCCGCGGTGCTCGCGGCCGGCCACGTCGTCTGGTCGATGATCCAGACCGGCGCGCCGCTCGGCATCCTGATCGACGCGCAGAATGTCGTCTCCGGGGACCCGCGGGACCTTCCGATCCGCGACTACCGCGGCTACATCGGGTTCAGGCTGGCCGGATCGATCGGCGCGACGGTGATGCGCCTCGGCGTCGACAGTTTGGCGGCGGCTGCCCTGGCGGCCGCCGTCTGGCCGCGCTGGAGACGCGAGCTGCGCGGGGCCCTCTTCCTGCTGCTGCCCGCGTTCGCGCAGATCGTCCTCGTCACGCGTGGTGTCGGCCACGCCGAGCCCCGCTTCTTCATCTACTCGACCGCGTGCCTCGTCATCGGCGGCGCGGCGCTGGTGGCGGCGGTGCTGCGCGCGTTTCCCGCGATCCTGCGGTGGCCGCTGGTGGCCGCCATGGGTGTTGCGCTGGTGCTTGCCCTGCCAGCCGCGATCGACGACGCGCGGACGCGCACCGAGGACATCGCCCGCTATTACCGCCAGTTCGAGGTTGCCGCCGACGCCATCGCGGCCGAAGCTGGCCCTGACTGCGGCATCGTGGGCGGCGGCTACCCGATCCTGGCGTGGTACTCCGGCTGCGAGACGAACGTGCTGCGCGCGCCTCCCGGCGCCAACCTCGAAGCCGCAGAACGCTGGGCGGTCATCTTCGGCGATCCGGACGAGATCGATCTGACCGCGCCGATTTCGGCGGCCATCCAGAGCGTCGCCAGTGGCTCCCCCCTACGCATTACCGACGCGACGACCGGCGACGCGCTGGCGCTGGCGTGGCGGATCCGAGCGCCCTAGCGGCCGGTCAGAGCCTCGCGCACGATGCGCTCCTGCTCCACCTGGTGCACTGCGGGATAGCCCTCGGC
>JAICRD010000185.1 GCA_025937535.1 Chloroflexota bacterium
ATCGTGACCTGCAGCGTGCCGCTCATCACGTAGCCCCATTCGTGGCCGGAGTGGCGTTGGTGCTCGCTCTCGCTGGATGCTCCGCCGATGTCGTAGATGACGTACAGGAACTCGACCCCCGGCTCCGAGCGGGTGGTGAGCCGCTCCCACGTCACCCCGGATGCAAGCCGGATGTGATGACGCTCGTGCCCCCGCTGAATCGGCCCGGAGGCTGGAGGTGCCGACTCGGGTCGATCGGGCGAGCGTCGCTCACTGAAGAGCAGCTCGTCGAGCGACAGCTCCAGCTCCGCGACGATCGCGTACAGGGTGCTGACCGACGGATTCGCACGGCCACGTTCGATCTGGGATATCAGGCTGGCAGTGACGCCGAGGCGATCGGCGAGGTGGCGCAGCGAGAGCCCGAGCGCCTGGCGGCGAGCGCGGATCGCCTCCCCGACCTGGGGGTAGTCGGGGCGCGGTGCGCGAAGTCCGACGGGCTGCTCGGGTACGGCCTCGGTCACGTTGTCATCCAGCCGCCGTCCACCCGGAGATCGATGCCGTTGACGGCCGGGTTCTCGAGCAGGAACGAGACCGCGTGGACGATATCGGCCATGGTGGCGAGGCGCTTCGTCGGGGTCCGCTCAACGACGTGGTCGAGCGACTTGCCGGACCAGAATGGGCTGTCTCCGACAATTCCGGGGTGGAGCGCATTGATGCGAACCGGTGCGATCTCCGAGACCAGGGTGCGCACCATTCCGACCACGCCCCCGTTCACGGTTGAGACGGTGGTCGAGCCTGGATACGGACGGTCCTTGGCGAGCCCGCCGAAGAGCACGATCGAGCTGTTCGGACCGAGCCGGCCGAGCAGCGCATGCACGACCTCGGTGTAGCCAACGAGCTTCAGGGTGACGAGGCGGATTGCGCGGTCGATCGAATACTCCTTGACCCGGTTGTCATCGCGATCGATGGCGACGACGACGAGGTGCCGCACCGGACCGACCGGCTCCAGCGCCGGCCCGATCTCGCGCGGCAGCGTCAGGTCGAGGGCAATCCCGGTCGTGTTTCCGCCGATCTCTCTTGCGGCCGTGGTGGCGCGCTCGGCATCGCGGCAGGTGATGACCACCTCCTCCCCCGCATCGGCGTAGTGCCTGGCAATCTCTCGACCGATGCCGCGGTTGCCGCCGACGACGACCACACAACCCTTGTCCGCCATGCCTCAGCGTTCTCCTTCCTGCTCGTATCGCTTCCAGACGTCCACCCAGCGATAGGAATGGCGGGCGGGCGGTTGCGGTGCCTGGGTCTCGATCCAGCGCACCCGGCCGCTGCCCGTATTGAAGAACCCGTGGGTCGATCCGACGGGCGCGAACACGACGTCGCCGGCGCGGACGGTGTAGGCAATGCCGTCGAGCACCGCCTCGATCTCGCCGTCGAGGAAGAAGTACGTCTCCTCGAAGGGGTGGTCGTGGACCTGGGCCGACCCGTTCGGCTCGTAGTCGACGGTGAACATCGTGAGGAGCTCAGCGCCGAAGACGCGGTCGACGAGCATCCGGACACTGATGCCGCTGTAGGCGAGGATGGCCGTGTCCATACCCGCCGGTCGGCGCCCGTGGGCCAGATCGCTGACGGCGAGCGCCTCGGCCTGCGGCGGGGTGCCGCGGTAGTGCCCGACCCAGCGATTCTGCGGATCGCCGAATGCCGGACGGAGCGGCTCCGGTGGCGAGGCCAGCTCCGCCACGAAGTACGAGTCGCGACGCTGCTCTTCGGCCCCGACCCGGAGCGGCGTGCTCACCGAGAGCCAGCGAGCCTCCACCGTTCCAGGGTTGCTCCACCCGTGCGCTACGCCGATCGGCGACAGCGCGTAGTCACCCGCCTCGAGCGCGAGTCGACGCTCTCCGAGCTCGAGCACCGGGGCGCCGTCGAGGACGTAGAACGCCTCCTCGAACGAATGGACATGGCGCGCGACGTGGCCGCCCGGATCGAGCCGGCCGATCGAAAGCTCGGTGTGGGTCGCGCCGGTGGCACGGCCGACGAGTGTCGCCTGTCGGTAGCCGACCGCCCGCCCGCTCAGCTCCTCGGGTGCCGTCGCGGCTTCCCAATCGACGGTCGCGACCATGTGCCCCGGTCGGTCGTGCCTCGTCTTCATCGACCCGATTGTAGTAGTGCTGCAAGAACCGTCGAATCCCGCGCGCGCTGGAAGCGATCGTGAAGTGGTATTGCACAGGGCGGTGGAGCGGATATACACTCGCCGCCACCGCTGCTCATGCGCACGGCGGACCCCCGACGCCCGGTTCGGCCTTCAGTCAGAGCGAGAGGAAGCGCCCGATGCACCGACCTTCAGTCCCGCACACCATGGTTGCCATCCTGCTCACCCTGGTGCTGGCAGCCTGCGGTACGCAGACGACCAGCCCGTCCGCGGAGGAGACGCAGGGCGAGCCGAGCCCGGCCGAGACGACCGCCGGCACCGACGCCGCCGAGCCGAGTGGCGGTGCTCCATCGGGTGAGCCGATCGTCGTCGGCTCCACCCTGCCCCTGACCGGCCCGCTGTCCGCCACCGGCGTCATTCACCAGATTGCCGGCGAGCAGTTCGTCGCGCAGCTCAATGAGAACGGCGGCCTTCTCGGACGGCCGGTGGAATGGCTCGTCCTCGACGACGAGTCCGACCAGGCCAACGTCGCGACACTGTACGAGCGGCTCATCAGCGAGGAGCAGGTCGACCTCATCATCGGTCCGTACGCCACGCCGCTCATCATCTCGGCCATGGCGGTCGCCGAGCGGCATGGCTATGTCATGCCGCAGCACACCGCAGTCCTTGCCCCGCTGATGACGTACGAGTGCCAGTTCCCCGCCTGGTCGATCGGACCCGAGCCGGAGGTCTACGTTCCCGAGCAGGTCTACGACGCGCTCGAGAGCCTCGACGAGCCTCCGTCGACGATTGCCTTCGTCACCAACCAGAGCGGGTCCACGGACTTCATCACGCATGGCCAGCCAGACTCGGATGGGCCCAACGCCGTCTCGATCGCAGAGGAGCGCGGGCTCGAGGTCGTGGCCGACATCGCCTATCCGCCCGGCCACGACGACTGGAGCGCCATCGCGGCGCAGATCCGCGACGCGGATCCCGACTTCGTGATGATGAACTCGCTCGGCGTCGAGTCGGCCGGCCTGATCGAAGCGATGTCGCAGCTCGACTATGAGCCACCGATGATGTTCAGCCTCTTCCCGGCGCCCGGGCCGCTGCTCGGCCTCGGCGATGCGGGCGAGGGCCATCTGTCGGTCTCGACGTTCGAGCCGAACGAGCCGGTCATCGAGCGCATGGGCGACGAGGTCCGCGAGATCGTCGAGACCTTCGAGGCCGAAGCGGAAGCAGAGGAGCTGCCATACACCGCCTTCGAGACGCAGGCGACCGGGTCGTGGACGGCATGGGAGATCCTCGTCGAGGGTGTCGAGGGTGCCGGCGACCTGGACCAGCAGGCGATCTGCGACTACCTGCACGAGAGCGGCGCGGAGACGACGTTCCACGGACAGCTCGAGTTCGACCCGGAGGTGAACAACTTCTGGCCGAGCGACCAGAGCCTGAAGCAGATCCAGGACGGTGAATGGGTCATCGTCTGGCCCGAGGAAGCGGCCGCCGCCGAGCTCGTCGGACCGTAGCCAGCCGCGAGAGCCGTCGGCGCGACGCGCGCCGGAGGCTCTCCCCCACCTGACGTGATCATCGTTCAGGCCGCGTTATCGGGAATCCTCGTCGGCGGCCTCTACGCGCTCATGGCCATCGGCCTGTCGATGACCTGGGGGATGCTCAAGGTCATCAACCTGGCCCATTTCGGGCTCATCCTGCTGAGCGCGTACCTCACCTACGCGCTCACGGTCGAGCTCGGCCTCGACCCGCTCCTCACCATCTTCTTCACCGCGCCGATCATGTTCGTGCTCGGTGCGGCGCTCCAATGGGTCTTCCAACGGTTCAGGGTCGGCGAGTTCAACTCTCTGCTCGTCAGCTTCGGCGTGCTGATCATGCTGGTGCAGACCATCAGCAACATCTGGTCGGCCGACTTTCGCCGCCTCGGCGTCGATGTCAACCCGTATGGCGGCAGCGCCGTCGCGATCGGCCCGCTCGCCTTTCCGATGCCGACCCTGCTTGCCTTCGTCACGGCCGCCGTCACGGTCGTCGTGCTGCACCTTGCCCTCGAGCGGACGTTCACGGGACGAGCGGTCCGTGCCTTCGCCGAGGATCCGCCGATCGCCGCGGCATTCGGCATCGATCACCGCAAGATCGGGATGCTGCTGTCCGGTGCCGCCGGCGTGACGGCGGCCCTCGCCGGGACGCTGTTCGCCATCGGCGGCTCGATGACCCCGTCAACGGCGCTCGAGTGGGTGGGGCTCGTGTTTGCCGTGGTCATCCTTGGCGGGATTGGCAACGTGGTCGGCACGCTCTTGGCAGGGGCGCTGGTCGGCATCGTGGCGGGTCTGGTGACGGTACTGTGGTCCCCGTCGGCGGGCCCCCTCGTCGTCTTC
>JAICRD010000241.1 GCA_025937535.1 Chloroflexota bacterium
ACTCGCTCGGTGCGCGCATCCCGCGCGGCGTCCTGCTCGTCGGGCCCCCCGGCACCGGCAAGACGCTCCTCGCTCGTGCCGTGGCCGGCGAGGCGGGCGTACCCTTCTTCAGCATCTCCGGCTCCGAGTTCGTCGAGATGTTCGTCGGCGTCGGCGCCAGCCGCGTGCGCGACCTGTTCGAGCAGGCCAAGCGCAACTCGCCGTGCATCGTGTTCGTTGACGAGATCGACGCCGTCGGACGCCAGCGCGGCGCCGGCCTGGGCGGCTCGCACGACGAGCGCGAGCAGACGCTCAACCAGATCCTGGTCGAAATGGACGGCTTCGACACGAACACCAACGTGATCGTGGTGGCCGCCACCAATCGGCCGGACGTGCTGGATCCTGCGCTCCTGCGCCCGGGCCGGTTCGACCGCCAGGTCGTCCTGGATCGGCCGGACATCAAGGGCCGCAAGGAGATCCTCAACGTCCACATCAAGGGCAAGCCGCTCGACAAGACGGTCGACATCGAGGCGCTCGCCCGCCGCTCGCCCGGCTTCTCGGGTGCCGATCTGGCGAACCTCGTCAACGAGGCCGCCATCCTCGCCGCCCGACGCAACAAGAAGAGCGTGGGCATGTCGGAGTTCAACGAGGCCATCGATCGCGTGATCGCCGGCCCGGAGCGACGCAGCCGGATCATCACCGAGGAGGAGAAGGAGATCATCGCCTACCACGAGGGCGGTCACGCCGTCGTGCAGCGCGTGCTCCCCAAGTGCGACCCGGTGACGAAGGTGACCATCGTCTCACGCGGCATGGCCCTCGGCTACACGATGAGCCTGCCGCAGGAGGACCGATACCTCCACTCCAAGTCCGAGTTCGAGGACAAGATCGCCGGCATGCTGGGCGGCAACGTCTCCGAGACCCTTGTCTTCGGCGACACGACGACCGGCAGCTCGAACGACATCGAGAAGGCCACCAACCTGGCCCGCGCCATGGTCACGCAATACGGGATGAGCGAGAAGCTCGGACCGCTGGCCTTCGGCAAGAAGGAGGAAATGGTCTTCCTGGGCCGCGAGATCAGCGAGCAGCGCAACTACTCCGACGAGGTCGCGGCGAAGATCGACGCCGAGGTGCGCGCGATCATCGACCGTGGCTTCGAGCGCGCCAGGGAGGCGCTGACGCAGCATCGCGACATCCTCGACAAGCTCGCCGCGCTGCTGGTCGAGAAGGAGACGATCGAGCACGACGAGTTCGAGTCCCTGTTCGAGGGCGTCCTTCCGCCTCGCTCCGGTGGCCCGAGCCTGCGGCGCATCATCCCCGAGGCCGACGCCCCGCAGACGGACGTCGAGCCCGACACCGATACCGACGAGGGCGGCGGCCGTCGGCCCAGCCCGGCTCCCCAGCCGGCCTGACCCTTCTCCGCACCGATGCACTGAGGCCCGCCGTGAGGCGGGCCTCAGTCGTTCTCTCCGCTGAGTCTCCAATCTCTCCGCTCCTCGTCAGATACCAACCGCGGTCGGCTTAGGCGGGCATCTGGCCGCCGAGTCGGTGTGAGATCGTCGGATGTGGGTTCTGGTTGGTACGCGACGGGAACTTGTCGCTTCGCGACCGAGCTTCCCCGCCTAAGCCCGCTGTGGTTGGTACCTGGCGAGCCTGGAGCCGACCAGCCCTCGAGGCGCGGCGTTCCGGCGCACGCATCGGTAGTCCAATCGGGCCATTGGTCCACTAGGAGGTGGGCCGTATACTCCGCTCGCGTGTTGCGCGGAAGCACCTTCCGGCAGCCGCTTCATCGAGCCTGAGCAATCTTCAAGGGAGCGCGCGACCCCATGATCGACGAGCCGATCGCCAAGCAGAAGCAGCAGCCGAAAGCCGATTGGAAGCTTGACGCCGGCGAGGGCACGCTTCAGCCGCGTTCCGCGCTGAGCGTGCTGACCAGCCTCAACGAGCGGGTCGCCTCGGGCACGATCGACGACCTCGTTCCCATCGCGACCGGCTTCGTGCCGATGGACAAGACCATCGGCGGCGGCCTGCGACCGGGCGAGCTCATGCTGATCGGCGGCGCGCAGGGCCAGGGCAAGACGACCATGGCGCTGCAGATGGCGCGCAACATGGCCGCCTCGGGCCAGGCGACCGTGCTGTACGTGTGCTTCGAGCACGACGAGGAATACCTGATCCAGCGCATGGTCGCGATGGAGTCGGCGCTGGCGCACCTGCCGCAGAAGTCGGGCGCGGTGAAGATCCAGGACGTCAAGAAGGAGGTCGTCTCTTCCTACACCGCATCGGCCGAGACGGGCACCAAGGCCAAGCTCGGTGCGAACCCGCGCCTGCGCCCGTCGCTCGAGCGGATCGCCCGATACGGTTCGAACCTGTTCCTCATGCGGGGCACCGCCACCCACTCGACGGTC